>JAKPOE010000099.1 GCA_029548025.1 Spirochaetota bacterium | reverse complement strand
AAACAGCGGCAAAAGAAAAGAACAGCGAAATAATACAATATAGAGGTTTATATGGCACGAATTGCAGGTGTTGATTTACCAAATAATAAACGTGTAGAAATAGCACTTACCTATATTTATGGTATAGGGCTTCCCTCTTCTAAGAAAATTTTAGAAGAAGCAAGGGTTAATCCTGACACAAGGGTTAAGGATCTTACCGACGAAGAGATTAACCAGTTGCGAAAAATTATTGAAAAAAGTTATAAGGTTGAAGGTGATCTGCGTACGCAAATTGCAATGGATATAAAACGTCTTATGGACATTGGATGTTATAGGGGTATACGGCATAGAAGAGGATTGCCTGTACGTGGACAGAATACTAAAAATAATGCGCATACCAGGAAAGGTAATAGAAAAGTTTCCGTTGGTGGAAAAAAGAAAAAATAGTAACTGAATAACAGAGGTAAACAGTGAAGCAGAAAAGAACAAAGAAGCAGGAAAAAAAGAATATACCGGTAGGGAAAGCGTATATTCAAGCTACATATAACAATACTATAATAACAATCACAGATATGCAGGGTAATGTTGTATCATGGGCAACGTCCGGTGGCGAGGGTTTTAGAGGATCGAGGAAGTCAACACCTTTTGCTGCTCAAATGGCTGCTAAAGCTGCAGCACAAAAAGCAATTGATAATGCTAATATGCGAAGTATAGAAGTATATGTAAAGGGTCCTGGTATAGGGCGAGAAGCTGCGATCCGCTCATTATATCAGGCAGGTTTAAATATATCTAAGATAAAAGATATTACGCCCATACCACATAACGGGTGTAGACCACGCAAGCGAAGAAGAGTATAATGTGAGGTTTTAATCTATGGCAAAATATACTGGGCCTTTGTGTAAATTATGTAGACGGGAAATGACACCCTTGATGCTGAAAGGGAGACGGTGCTTAAACGATAAGTGTTCGATTAAGCATAAAAAGTATCCCCCAGGACCGCCTAAAAAACGTAGAATTAAATTATCCGATTACGGAGTGCAGCTTCGTGAAAAGCAAAAAATTAAACGAAGTTATATGCTTTTAGAAACACAGTTTAAACGTGTCTTTGAAGAGGCTACCCGATTAAAAGGAGTTACGGGTGAAAATATGCTTGTATTGCTTGAGCGAAGGCTTGATAACGTTGTATACAGGATGGGATTTGCATCATCTCGTTTGCAGTCTCGGCAGTTGGTTCAACATGGTCATGTAATAATAAATGGGGACCGTGTTGATATACCATCATATCAGGTAAAGGTTAATGATACTGTTGAGATTAAAGAAGATTATAAAAATAATGCTATTTTAGAAGATGTAATAAAATTGTCAAAAGCAATTGGATCAGTTCCTCAGTGGATAGAAGTTGATTATGACAAGCGGAATGGGAAAGTTATCCGTTTGCCTGAGCGAAAAGATATTGAACCTATATTTAATGAGCAAGCAGTTGTTGAGTTATATTCTAAGTAAGACTTGAAGATAGTTATGTGTTTATTTACTGGAGGTAATAATGTCTTATAAGAACCTATTAAAAGGTTTTCGAAGACCATCGAAAATTGTTTTTGAACATGATGAAGTAAACCTGGATTATGGAAGATTTATTGCTGAACCTTTTGAACGTGGATATGGCTTAACGATAGGTAACTCTCTAAGAAGAGTATTATTATCATCAATTGAAGGATCTGCAATCACTGCAGTGAAGATTCAGGGGGTACCTCATGAATTTATGACGATTGATGGTGTAGTAGAAGATGTTACGCGTATCTTATTGAATTTAAAGCGTTTGCGGTTCAGGTATGCAAGTGAGTTGCCCAAAGTACTCCACATAGTTAAAGATGGCGAAGCTGAACTGACTGGAGCTGATTTTTCAATTGATAGCGATGTTGAGGTAATGAATCCTGATACACATATTGCTACTATAGAACATGGCGGAAGGATTGATATGGAGGTGCAGGTAGAGCGTGGAAAAGGTTATATACCTGGGGAAATAAACAAGTCTAACGTTGAGACGATAGGTGTAATACCAATTGATGCTATTTTTTCACCTGTCAGAAAGGTAAATATCAAAGTAGAAGATACCCGTGTTGGACAGCGAACGGATTATGATAAGCTCATTATTGAGATATGGACTGACGGATCTATAAAACCAGAAGATGCTCTGGCTCAGGCGGCAAAGATAATAAAAGATCATATGACAATATTTATTAACTTTGAAGAAGAGGTTGAAGAGGAAGAGGTTGCAGTTGATGAAAGCCATGATAAATTAAAAGCTATTCTTGCTAAATCTATAGATGAACTTGAATTTTCTGTTCGTGCATACAATACATTGAAAAGTTTAGAACTTAACACACTAGAAGATGTAGTGCATAAAACAGAAGATGAATTAAAAAAATCAAAACATTTCAGTGAACAGGTTATGGCAGAAATTAAGAAAAAATTAGAAGAACACCATTTGAGCTTAGGAATAAAGGAATAAGAGGTGGCATCATTATGAGACATCGTAACAACGTACGAATTTTGGGACGATCCCATGAACATAGAAAGGCAATGTATGCCAATATGGTAACGTCGCTATTCCAACATGAAAGGATTATTACAACAAAGCAAAAGGGTAAAGAACTGAAGCGATTAGCCGAACGTTTAATAACGCGTGCAAAAGAAAACTTGAATCTTACAGAAAATGATAATGCTAAAAAGCTTCATAATAAGCGTGAGGTTATGCGCTTGATTCATAATGAAGATGTTGTGAAGAAACTTTTTGATGATATTGCACCACGTTTTGTAACAAGACCAGGTGGTTATACCCGTATGTATTTGCTGGATAGAAGACAGGGTGATGCTGCTGAAATGGCAATTGTGGAATTAGTAGTTAAAACTGAAAAAAAGCAGGAAGAAAAAAAAGATAAAGAGAAAAAAAATAAAGAGAAAAAATCTAATAAAACAACATAGTAGTAAATTGTTGAGGCAGGTTTAACCCCTGCCTCTTTATATTATTTTGTTGTTTTCTTTTCCAAACGGGATTTTTCGATTGTATGCACTAAATTAAGATTATCATTAGCATCTACTTTGAATTCTTCAGGAATACGATCATCAAAAATCGGATCGAGTTTATTACTTTCCAATCCATACTTCGATTGTATAGCATCTAACTGATTTATTTTTATCATTTTATGGATTTCAATACCATATTGTTTTGCCAATCTGCAAAAATCAATAGCCGCTAAATATTGTTTAATGATAAACTCTAACTCATCGTGTTTTTTTATTGATTTAGTTTTAAGATATATAATATCCTGATTGTTATAAATGTTTTTAGCTTCCTGTAATTTCCGGTAACCATTTTTCAAGTAGCGCTCAATGGTTTCTCTATCAAAAAAAAGATGATATTCTTCTGGGTTGTATGGTTTGATGTCTTCAACCGGATTGTAGGGTTTAGTAAAATATTTTTTTAAAGTACCATTTTTATCATATTTTATCAATATATCAAATGATTGTTTTGAGGTTGAATCAAGAATTTGCTGAGCTCTATTAATATAGAGTGTAGCCAGTGTATCGGTTAAAGCCAATAATTCAATTTTAACCTTATAGTATTTTTGATGTGCATTGTCAAAATTTTGTCCATAGTAATCTTCAGAAGCAGTCTGGAAAAGCGACTGTATTTCCTGATATTTGTTTTTTGAATTTTCATCACCAAAATTTTCTACCATGATTCTGATCTGGCGAAGCAAGGATAATGTTAAAAAATAATCGTTTTGTGCTTTAACAGCCGTTGAAATTGCAAATAGTGGCTGTGCAACGCACACCATAATCAGTACAATAATAAGCTTGATAGTATGGTTCTTCATAAACATTACCTTCGGTGATATTCTTTTTAAATTTATCGACACGCGAAAGTTTTCGCTTGATATAAAAATATCATAATGCTTTATCTAAAATAGAAAGTCTATTAGATTTTTATGAAATTTCACAGGAACTATCGCCAAAAATTTATTTTTTGATAGTTATTGGGCAATTATTTAGTTGCAAAGATTATCTGGTATGATAGTTAATGATAAAAATGATAGTAGTACAAATATCAGGATGTAGGGTATGGAAAAAGAGGATAGTAAAAAGAAGATATCATTCCGACAGAAAAATGCTACAATTTGTCCGGTATGTGGATATGAGTTTTATCGTGAAGAAATGCTAACAGGAGGTGGGCGGCTTATTGCAGGGAAGCTAACCGATGAATTGCGGCGCACCTATGAAAAGAATGAAAAATGGGGTGTTATTTATCCACTGGCATATGTAGTAACTGTTTGTCCTCGATGTTTATATGCTGCCTATCCTAAAGATTTTTCTAATTTACAGTCAGAAGATTTGCAGAAAATTCAGGCAACAGCGAATGCACGAAAACAATCAATAGAAAAATTTTTTGGGAAGCTGGATTTTAATATCGATAGGGGTTTATATCATGGAGCTGCTTCATATCTTCTTGCTATGGATTGCTATTCATTTAGAAATAAAATGGTTGCTCCTACATTTAAAATGGCTATATCAGCAATACGTGCTGCATGGCTTTTTGGGGATTTAGCTAAACTGGAGCCTGATACGCCATATAAAAAGATTTCAGATTTCTTTTATAAAAAAGCGTATGACCTTTACTTTAAAGTGGTGGATATTATGCAAACAGGAGCCGAGCCGGTAGATGCAGCGGGGAATATTGGGCCTGATATTGATAAGAACTGGGGATATGATGGTATTTTATATATGTGTGCAATACTTACATTAAAAGTTGGTGCTAAAGAACCTGATTTGAAAAAAAGGATTGAAAACTTTGAAAGGACAAAACGTTACCTGAGCAAACTCTTTGGTAGTGGAAAAGCATCAAAGAATAAGCCGGGGCCCCTTCTTGATATGACCCGCGATTTGTATGATAAGATGAATGAGATGCTGGAACAATGGAAGAACGAGACTCCCGTCTGAGGTATGCGTTAATTGTCCAATATGATGGTACACACTATAGCGGATTTCAAATACAACATAATGCTAATACCATACAATATGAACTGGAAAAAGCAATCAAGATACTAACCAGGGAGGATATAAGGATTGCTGCAGCAGGCAGAACCGATGCTGGTGTTCATGCGTTAGGGCAGGTTATCCATTTTGATTTGTCCAAACTCATCCCCTTAGAAAAGATGTGTATTGGGCTTAATGGGATTTTACCTGCTGATATAGCTATAAAAAAAGCATTTAATGTTGATAGCCATTTTCATGCGCGCTATAGTGCTGTTGCTCGTGAATATAGCTATGTACTTTATAATCATAGATATAAAAGTCCGTTTATGCACTATAGAGCGTTATGGGTACGTGAACCTATCAATATTGCATTTTTTAAAGAAGCCTGTCAGTATTGCATTGGTGAAAAAGATTTTTCATCATTTTGTAAAAAGAGTTCAGCCACAGAGGGTACTATACGATTTGTGGAATATATTACAGTTGATAGAATCTTTAATGATTTCGTTGTTTTAACAATAAAGGGAAATGCTTTTTTACACAATATGATTAGAATACTTGTCGGGACACTCCTTATGCTGATGAATAATAATGAGCATCCTCTTAAGATGAAAGAGATATTAGACAGATGTGACAGGAATTATAGTGGTGAAACAGCTCCTGCATATGGATTGTATTTTAAAAAGGTATATTATCCGGCAGTATATGATTTTTTAAATGTGTAACTAAACTGTATGTTATGATACAGATTATACAAAAGGTTACAGGCAATAAAGTTAATACCGATAACTATCGCCGAAAGTATTTTAAAAATAGTGATGAGCATTAAATATGTATTGACAGGTATACCAAGTATGCAAAGTTTAGTGGTAATTAATAAAATAGGGGTTTCTGGTGAAAAATAATGTATTGTATGGAATGCTAACTATACTGCTTGTTTTTATTATAGCAGGCAATGGATATGCACAGCGGAAAAAGGGAGATTATTTTTTAAAACCGCAGATTGGCATGTGGTTTGGTCCGGTTACACCAGTTTTTTCAACCGCCGATGATGTTGATACTGATTTATGGGGTGGCGGTTTTATGCGCTTCAACATATCGTCACTTCCTTTAAAGATTGGATTTGATTCTTCGTATGAACATTTTAAATCGGAAGGGATTAAAGAGCTGACAATTATCCCTGTTTATGGCAGCCTGCTATGGCGTTTACCTATTGATATGCCCATTGTATTCCAGCTTAAAGCAGGTGCTGGCAGCGCAAAGGTAATGATAAAACCAGAAAACATGGAGCAGTGGGACCCTATGGGAATGCTTGGCTTTGAAATATCGTTCCCTGCTGGCAAGTGGATAAACATTGGGTTGCGTATTGATTACCTTTTTATTTATGAAGAATACCGAAAGGGTGCGAGCAAAAACGGGCATATTGTTAATACCGGGCTCACCCTTTATCTCAATATTGGGATTTAGATAATTATGAAAAAATATCTGAAATTTTTATATGCTCTGGCGATAGTTATCCTTATAGGTTGCACCGGTGATAATGCATTATTTGATGAGCTTTCCAACAGCCGTGTGACGGTGATTATAAAAGGGACATTTGAATCGACAACAGACAGCAGCAGTATAAAGGGTTGGGATACTACTGTATCAGCAACTCAATCAATTGATGATTCCGTCAATGATATGATTACCGATATTTCTGAAACCTTTCCTAACACATTTATGGTTGATATTGCCGAGATGCGGCTTGCAAAGGAGGATGGCGGCAGCGATGATAAAGTGGCATATGACCGGCAGGTTTTTACTGCTGCTGTAAGTGACACCGACCCCTTTTTTAACGGGGTGGGTGTTGTTTTGGATTGCGAAGATATTAAACCAGGCAAGCGGTATGGCATGGTTATGTTGTACATCCGCAAGCTGATATTTGATAATGCTACCCAATGGCATTTTGATACCTCAGGGAATATTGAGCAGGATGATGCCCCGGAAGAGATATTTCACGAAAAGGATATTCATGGATTTGATTTTAACCAACTTATGGTTAATACCTACTATGACTATTTAAAACAAAATTATGATGATATTAACAGGGTTTTCCCACTTGTTGTACCTATTGATGGCGGGCTTTTGGTGGATAAAGATGATAAGGTTGTGATTGAGGTACGCCTTATTATAAAAAATTTTATTAAATTATATGAATATAATTTTTATAATGACAACGGCTACCGAGCGGCATATCACTATTGGGCAGTCAGTGACTGGCTACGAGCTGTTGAACCTGATGATATTTACATGGGTGGTAATTTGCTGGGTGTAGCGCGAGTATATAAAAAAGAGGAGGTGGCTACGGTAAGTGGCACCACAGCTTCATCCGGCTATGTTATTGCCATACCAGCAACTAATATGTATGGAAATCCACAGACAATAGCAGATTATTTTTTAGATGATGACAACCCTGGTTGGACCAGGCCTTCAGTTTACGAGCCAGTAGCGCCTTTATTTCCCTATAGCACTGTTGAAGGCTATCTTGATTATTATCTACGCTATGAGCAGTATAAAGTGGAATACAATGTATTTGTTGACGCTGTCAATGATGGTAGCTATGCAACGAATTGGAATGCTTATGATTGGTATAAGTATGCATTGCGATTACCGCCATTGGTTGCCCATAGTAGTGGAAGTTATACATTAACCAATGTACCGTATGGTGACTATCTATTTTATTTTGTAGCTGATTCAAATGTGCCGTATGGAATGTTACCGGATGTTGATACTATTAATCCTTATACTGGTAATCCAGTTACCATCAATAGTAATATATCAGTTAATTTCCTATAAGTCTTGATCATATACTGTTTTTGTGAAAGAACATCATATCTTTATTGGGAGTGTTCAAGAACTTTTGCTATTGGTGCGGATATCGATAAGTAGTTACGATGGGCATGGTACCTTCACGCTGTTGTGCTCACCTGCAGCTGAGTTAGCCTTTCATCTGTAGAAGGCTATGTGAAGGGAACTACAGCCGCACAGGCATGTGCGTCGTCATAGGATGCGGGTGCATTATAGGGCAACCTGCGCGATCAACTATTATACTACATCGTTGACAAGGCAGGCGAGGAAGCCAGTTGTGCACCCGCCGTGGATCGGACAGATGGGAGGAAGTAAAGGAACACCGCTGTATGAGGTGCGCTTTGGGGGTTGGTAAGGAGACATTGAGCGCATAAATGTCCCCTTAGTTAGGAACTATCATTTCCATCAACTAAAAATGATTGACAACCCCGCAGGTGACGATGTATATAAAAAGTATTGATAAGAACCCATTAAGTACTGCACATGGCCATTGTTTATGGAGCCTACCAACCACGCTTGGAAATGATACAAGAGAATAATACATTACTATTTGGTTTTCAGGTGAAAATTTATGGGGATTATAAACGGTGCAAATGTTTATATTACCGGTGGTTCAAGCGGTATAGGGCTTGCTTTTGCAAAATTGGCAATACAGAAAGGTGCACATGTTGCGATAATTGCTCGGGATAAAACTAAGTTACAAAAAGCAAAATATGAAATAAAAACATGCTCTGGCAACCAGCACCAGAGGATTGAAGCATTTTCTGTTGATGTCAGTGATGCTGGAAGAGTATATAAAGCAGTACCTGCTATGATAAAAAAGTTTGGAAAACCTGATATTCTGGTTTGTGCGGCAGGGTTGGGATTTTCAAATTACTTTGAGAAGATTAGTGATGGTGATTTTAAAAGAATAATGGAAATTAATGTTTTTGGTATCTGGTATACGCTAAAAGCTTTTTATCCTTACATGGCAGGGAGAAAAACGAATATTGTTTTGCTTTCATCGCTTGCTGGATTAATAGGCATTTATGGTTACTCAGCGTATGGGACATCAAAATTTGCAGTATTTGGACTGGCTGATTGTTTGCGAGGTGAGTTTAAAGAAAAAGGAATATGTCTTTCAGTACTATGCCCACCCGAAGTTAATACACCGTTTATTGCTGAAGAGCTTAAAACAATCCCTAAAAAAACCA
Organism: Spirochaetota bacterium; assembly: GCA_029548025.1. The sequence goes on along the minus strand of JAKPOE010000099.1, from coordinate 5,347 downwards.
AACGCATTAAAAAAATGACAGGGATGCTTTCAGCAGAAACTATCGCTAAAAAAATAGTAAGTGCAATACAAAAAAATAAGTATATGATAGTTCCGGGCACGATGAGCAAAATAACATGGCTTACCCATAGAATGTTTAACGGATATACAACCAGAATTATAACTGATGGTATAATAAAATTTTTGGGGAATGATGAAACTAGATAATATTGTAATAGCAGTGAGCATTTCCAGTGTTATGATAGTACTGGCTTACCTGTTATTTTACTATAAAACTGATGCATACGTAATAAATAACCCAGTAGATATAAAACATGAAGAAAATATCAATATTACCAGATTACACAAAGTACCTATTATATTGTATCATAACATTGATGGCAAAGGTACATATTCTATTGAGCTAAAAAAACTAAAAAATCAGTTTGATCTGTTAAAAAAACATTTGATCAAAGTAATTTCACTACAAACATTGGAATCGCATATTAATGGACATAATCCATTTAATCAGAAGGTTGTATCTATAACATTTGATGATGGATATAGGTCGATGTATACTAAATTGATGCCATTGGCTGATAGTCTGAACTACCCCTTTACGCTTTTTGTGTATACTGACAATATTTATTATAAAAGCAAAAATAATTTAACATGGGAGATGGTGAAAGAATTACATGACCATAATATAGATATACAATGCCATTCGCAAAGTCATCCTGATCTTGTAAAACTTTATAACAAAAGAACAATGCAGAGTAAATATGAACTGTACCGGGAAATATATTTATCTAAAAAAATATTAGAACTTTATTTGCAAAAACCAATATATTACTTTGCTTTCCCATACGGTCGTTATACAATTGAGCTTACAGAACTATGCCGTGATGCTGGGTATAAACGTGTATTTTCAACTGATTACGGACCAAATATTGTAATACATGATAACTTTTGTTTGCGAAGACACCATATCAAAAGTAACTATCGTAATGAAAAAGTACTGACTATTGCATGGTAGGTAACTACTCATAAACTGTGGGAAAAATCAAGCAGGTAAAGATAGAGGACTAAGAATACGCTCACAAAGCAGTTGACATATGGTAAAGGATGAAATTTTTGTTGACAAAAAGTAGTGATTAAAAATTATACAATAAGCTTACTGTGTACTTATAAATAACTATATTAATACGATAAATAGAATACTTCGTTTTATTAATAAGATAGGGAGTATATGTTGTTTTAAATTTTTTTGTACAGGATTGTACTGTTATGAATATACAAAAGTGTGTTATAGTATTTCTTCTTGTTATTGTTTCTTTTTCATTTGCGGGTGAGCTTTACTTCATAGATAATGAAAATATACAGCGTTATAATGGAAAATCAGGTAAATGGATTGAAGTGAACATGGTTAAGCAGATAAAGGCTTTGGCTAACCAGTTTGGTATAACTGTTGAAGATGTGTATTGTATTAACAATATTAAAGAAAAACAATTTAAAAGATCTTTTGTGTTTTTTCCCTATTCTGATATCTATATCCAGCAGTTAATGGAAAAGGGGATTTCGTTACAACCGTTAAATGTTCCCTATGATGCGTTTATATGGCCAATTGGTGATCCTGAAAAAATTAGTTCTGGATTAGGAAGAAGATGGGGGCGGTTTCATCCGGGGGTTGATATACCTGCGCCAAAGGGCACGATGGTCAGGGCTACAATGGAAGGTAAAGTAATTTATGCAGGATATTTTGGCAATTATGGCAATTCCATTGTTCTGGAACATAGGGATAATTATGTTACCCGCTATGCCCATAATTCAGTATTGCTTGTAAAGGTAGGCGATTATGTTCAGAAAGGTCAGGCGATAGCTTTTGTAGGCAGTACAGGACGTTCAACAGGTAATCACCTCCATTTTGAGATTAGATGCGCCGATATTCCTCTTAATCCACTGGACTTGTTACCTGAAAAGAGTTTAATAATAATGAAAAACCCCAAATAATGTGTGCTATGCTCCAGTTATGACCTATCGATATATAGACTTGCATATCCATTCGCAGTATAGTGAAGATGGTGATTATTCTGTAGATCATATTTTTCAGATGGCAAAAACGATTGGATTAAGTGCTATCAGTATTACTGATCACGATGCAATTGATGCAATTCCCGAGGGAATTGTTTGTTCAGAAAAATATAACATAGAGTTTATTCCAGGAATTGAGTTAACTACAATTTATGAAGATGGTTCCCAGCAGCATATACTGGGCTATTTTATTAACAATGCCCCTGTGCTCAACGCGATAGTAAAAAAAATAGGTAACTATCGCCATGAAATAGCAAAAAAGCGTATTCAAAAATTGCGGGATATTGGCTTTGTAATGAATGAAAAAAATGTATGGAGGAAGGCTAATAATCGGCCTCCTACGGCAACAGCCATTATGCTTGAAGTATTTGAAAATCCACATAATAGAAATGATAAACGCCTTGAAGAGTATTTTAATGGGAAAAAATCAGATAACAAATTAATGTATTTTTACAGAGAATATCTGGCTGAACATATGCCTGCTTATGTTCCATTTATATCAATTAGCACGCACGAAGGAATTGAAGTGGTTAAAGCTACAGGCGGTGTACCTGTGCTTGCTCACCCAAAATTTGTTAAAGGGGAAGAACATCTGAAAAAGATTGCAGTAATGGGGATAGCTGGTATAGAGGCTATATCGTCGTATCATACAAAAGAAGACATTGATTATTTCATTCGATTTGCTGCCGACCATAATCTGATTATTACAGCAGGTTCGGATTTTCATGGCCCAACCTCTAAGCCAAAGGTTACATTAGGTGGTATACAGGGGAATGATTATAGGCTGCTGGACGAGTTAAAAAAGTACAGAGAAAGAAGCAAAACAGTAATTCAGTAGAGGCAGGTTATAAACCTACCTCTACTATAAATAAATGAATCAATTATTATTTTGTTTGTTGTGTTGGTACTGCTTCGAGCTTGAATTCATTAATAATATCCATATCAGTAGGGAAATTATGCAATATTTCTTTTTCTTCTTCTGGGGTCCCATAGTATGCCCAGTTACATAGCTGACCAATTAAACCTTTAATTTCTTCATCTTTATTATTTAAAATGAGGATAATGTTGGGGCCGGATTTATAGCCCCAGTTAAAACCATCAGGGCTATTGACCGTAAAAGTTTCAGTTATTCCATCTCCATCGATATCCTCTGCGTAATATAGTTTTTCATCAATAGTTTTTCCTGAAACGGTCATTTTATATTTTGTTGGCGTTTCGGGTGCATTAAGATATGCAGGTACTGGAAGAGGTGTTCGGGTGACTACAAGCCCTGATTCTTTGCGGTCGACCATAAGTGTTTTAAATACTTCAACATGTTTTTTTATCAATGCATTGCGTACACTTAAAAAGAAATTGCCAAAATTTTTTGATACAAAATCTTCACCAAAATTTTTCAATAATTCTATCTTGCGCTCTGTTATACGTACATAATCAGGTTTATTATTTATCTTATTTTCCCATGGATCATCAAGAGGTTTGTTTTCCATTTCAAATTGTAATTTTTTGGTACTGACATTCTCAGGATTATCATAGCCGTCCTGGATAAGATAAACCTTTTTTGATTTTATTATTAAAAGGGCTGAAAATGAATTATCTAAATTAGGGGATACATCTTTTTGAACATGTTGATATGCAATCCTGTCTTCATTATACCGTGATAAGTTTTCTATAACTATTGGCTGGAATGAAAAATCAATTGCGATACCTGTCGTTGAGATTAAAACGGTGACTAGTATAAGTACCAAATTTTTTTTCCTGAATATGCACATATATGCCTCCATTCATCTATTCATTATAAGGGAACCTCTAATAATTATACTCGGGATGTTCCCCTGCGGGCACAATCATTGAAAAAATCAGGTTTAATTATTTTTTAAATATGAAAAGCCTGATTTATTATGGTGCCCATACGTAATCAATTTTTGTTACATGCAAACCCGTAATAGTGTACTGTCCGGGATTTAAAAATGCATTATTTCAATTATAATTCAACAATACAAGCATAGATTATTGTAACAAAATATTTTTGTCAAATATTTTATAGTTTAAAAAAAAATTGTTTTGATTTTTAATATATAGTTTGCAACCTGTATTGTATAGCATTATTTATGCTTTATTGTTATTTTTTTTCATTCATTGAGATAATTGCATAACTGTAGAATATAGGGGATAAACTATTATATAGGGATTGATTGTTCTATTACAAGAAAAAATATGAGACATAATAATTGTTATTATTGTGGTATCAATGGCTTTATTTTTAAGTCGTACCGTTTTGAGGATATGGCCATCATTGCTGATATCAAGATAGAGAAAAAACATGAAGGCTGGCCGGGGATTCCTCATGGCGGATTGTCAATGGCAGCCTTTGTTGAACTCATTGATATTGCAAAAGAATCAGCTGCACTCTATCCCCACGAATATCATTTCAGATTTGGTGGTGAACGTTTATCATGCGGGGATGCTGTGCGTTGCATTGTTCAAAAGGGCGATGAAAAAAATTTTTTTGGTATTTTTGGCAGATCGTTGCAAAATCCCTATTGCCATTGCCGGTATAGTGAAACTCGTGTGCATCCTTATAACAATGATGTCATTGATGTATTAAAACAAAACATGGATGCCGCAACACCATTTATTATCCCCAACATGTCAGTAAATCTTATTAATAATAAACCAGGAAATAATAATTCAAGGATGTTTTATATTACTGACTATCAACTTGATAGAAGTTATCTTATTGCACGGTTACATGCCCCTAATAATTTTGTACCAATGGATGATAGTTCTATTCATCAAGGGGTGTTATGCTCATTGCTTGATGAAACAATGGGCTGGTCAACATTCCTATCGGTGTGGCAGGGCGGAGTTACTGTTGAACTTAAGATTACCTTTTTTGATAAAGTTTATAACAGCGATGATGTATATGTCATTGGTTTTTGTGATACAGTGAAGGGTGAATATGGCAAAAAGATTGCTTCTGCATATGGTGGTGTTTTTGCACAAAAGGATGATGATATGGAAATAATCGCGCTTGCACATGGGCGATGGCTTACACTGGCAGGATTTAAAGAGATAATGCTAAACTATCTCAAGCATTATTCTGAATAGGGTTTATGTTTTTTCTTTTCCTTTTTCCATTTTGCTTTATCAAGTTTTGTCCAGCTTTCAACCACATGGTTTGTCATGGCATTGTGTTTATCCGCAGCAGGTTTTTTTGGTTTTTCTTTAATATGCTTACTATGTTTTAGTTTACTTTCCAGCTCATCCTTTTCTTTTTG
>JAKPOE010000098.1 GCA_029548025.1 Spirochaetota bacterium | reverse complement strand
CACATCCAGAAACAGCTCGTATTCTGAATGGTAAACATACAGATGCACCCGCTTCCAGTTCTTTTCGCTACTCCGCTTTCGGTAGGCAATGCGGTTAAATGCCTGCATACGGCATCGTTCCTTCTTTGCAGCATAGTTAACAAGAAGAAAGATAAAGGTGTGCAGTGGAAGCCTGTAGTGCTCGGCATAACAGTTGAGTAATGCTAAATGTTTGATAGTGATACAGGTGGTTGTTTCAATGGTCATTGGTTCCTCCTTCCAGAGTAGTGTATATAGTACCGATAACTATCGCATAGCATAATTATTATGATGTCAAGAGGATAAAATGTAATGGTCATAGCTCATTGAATGAGAGATTTGTTAATTTAAGTGTAATTTACACGGCAGCCGTAAATGTAATCCTTTTTGTTTCGGCATCTTCATAAAATTTAGTATTTTGCATTGATTTTTCAAGCTGCATTTTGCTTTTCTTAATTGATATAATAACACCAGGATAAGCAATGTCAATGATGCTTATTGATGGTTCCTTTTCTAATTTATATTTATTTTCAATCTCCATGCGCTGATCTAACAGCAATTTTAATTGATGGTTGTTTTCTGATAGTTCTTTTAATAACATTAAACAATTTTTCTTTTTAATTGGTGGAAGACTATTTAAAAACTCTTTTGGATTTTCAAATACACCTTCACCAAAACTATTTTTTATCTTTAATAACAAGTCATCTACATTTGATTTATACTTTCCCATCTGTTTACGCAAATCAGCCAATTCACGTTCCACTATCAAACTTTTACCTGCTGTTAACTTTGTAATATTTTGCATTTGCGAACCTGCAACATTAACAACTATCTGATGACGTGCTATAGTTTCGCCCCCTATAATTTTTCCGTGCCTCCCTGATACAACAACATCATCATTAGAAAATGCAGTGCTATTTATAATTGAATCTTCAATTTCAATCTTCCCTAAAGCTTCAAGATACGAATTTAATATAAATTTAGCTTTAACATTACCACCCGCTATTATTTTACTATCGCCTTTCCCACCTATGCCTAATTTTACAATAATATCACCATTAGCTGTTACTTTGGCATCATCAATATTCTTATCAACATAAACATCGCCCGTTGCATTGACAGTAAAACCTGGCAGTATAGATCCCATAATTTGCACCGAACCATCAAAATCAATATTGCCAGATTCATAATTTACATCACCCTTAATTATTGCTACAGGTAATACAGATAAATTTTTATTATCAATATCAAGACATCCGTCGATCTGAGAAATGTATATTGATGGATCATCACTGGAGGGCACAATATTTTTACCAGGATAATAACCTTCTTTTTGTTCTATGGTTGCTTCAACCTTCTCGCCATAGATGTCGAAACCATCTTCAGGTTTTATACCAGGAATACGTTGTAAAACATCCTGACCCTTTTTTATCTCAATAATCGTACCAACTTCTTTAAAATCTATTCGCCCATCATCCAATAATTTTCCGGCTTTTTTTTCAATCGGAATTAATGAAACATAATAATCGTCATAACCATTCATTGGCTCTTTACCACGAGCAACAAGAATACGGTGAACCTTAGGATTATTGATATCTATTCCATTAAGCTGTGATTCTATTTCGGTTTTATCTAAAATACCTATTATTTTATGAGCTAAAAGTTGCTGTTCCATATCTTTGTAAGTAGGTATTTTTAGAAATTTTGTAGGGAAAATAATATAGAATGCTTTTAATTTATCTTTCTTCACCTGAAGAGGTAATTTTAGATTAATGCGTGAAGTCCTCTGATCATACGTTACAAAACCATAATCTGTTGCACGATAGCAACCGCTAATTGTATCATAAATTATGCCATCACCAGCTTTAAATGGTTTAAATTTAA
>JAKPOE010000096.1 GCA_029548025.1 Spirochaetota bacterium | reverse complement strand
CAGATAGCGCTCCACCATGCTATGGTGGAGAGGTTAAGTCAGGCGGTTGAAAAAGCGTACCGTATTGAGCAGCTTACCCGGGCAATAAATGCTTATATGGAGATGCTGAGCTTTGTGACGCATGAACTGAAAAGCCCGCTTTCTTCTATCATGACATTGGGCACAACATTACAGCAGGGATACTTTGGCCAGATACCCGAGCATTGTAAAACCACCATAGAGCGGATGATGGCTCAGGCAGAATACCTTTTGACGATAGTCAATGAATATTTACATTTAGCACGTCTTGAAACTGGCTCCATGCCGGTGAAAAAATCTATTATCGACATTATAAAAGAAGTTATTGTACCTTCCATAGGGATTGTGCAACCACAGGCTGACGCAATGCATATCACTATACAGCAGGATTACAATGATGATGTAAAGGTAGAAGGTGATCCCGACTTATTGAAGATAGTGATGCATAACCTTTTGAACAATGCTATAAAGTATAATAGTGATCATGGATTAATACGTATTACAGCAAAGCGGCAGGATGGATTATGCATGATAAAAGTTTGGAACACAGGACCTGGATTCCCACAGGAAGAAAAATATAAACTTTTTAAACGCTTTTCACGAATCGAAACGGAAGAATTACTTTCGCGTAAAGGTTCTGGTATTGGACTTTTTATTTCATGGAATATTGTGTATATGCATAATGGCAGGATATACGCTGATTCGGCACAAGGGCAGTATGCAGAGTTTACCGTTGAATTGCCATTACCATGACAGATCACTGGACAAAGCAAATTGAACAGCATGTTGTTTCATGGTAGCTATTGCATCTTCTACGCTGGTAGATGGTGAATTAACTGCTTTTGTACAATCAACAATAACTATCGCCTCAAAATTTTGGTTTGAACCATCAACCGCTGTAAACTGTACACAGTAGTCAAATGCAAGCCCGCATACAAATATACGGTGTATGCCTCTATCGTGAAGATATCCATGCAAACCAGTTGGCGTTTTTTTATCGTTTTCCAGAAATGCAGAGTAACTATCGATATTCACAGTATAGCCCTTGCGCACGATGGCATGACAGAAGCTGGTTGGAATAGCTTCATGAAGCATTGCCCCCTTTGTACCAATGACGCAATGATTGGGCCAGAGCACCGGACCAATGCCTGGTTGCTCAATGGGGTCGTAAGGATTTTTGCCGTGGGCTGATGCAAATGAATGGTGCCCTTGCGGATGCCAGTCCTGAGTGCAAACAACCGTAGCACCTGTTGTAAAAAATTTTTCCATAAGCAAAGAGATTGGTTTTATAATTGCATCACCCTCAGCAACAGCAAGTGTTCCCCCGGGGATAAAGTCATATTGCATGTCAATGACTAACAGCGCATCGGTTTTTTTTATGGTGGTTTGACCATAGGTGGCAAGGGTAGATAACGATGTCATGGTTGCCCTCCTTTATGTCATAATAGAAACATTATTGTACACTATTAAAGCAAGCATAGAATAATACGATTTATTTATCATGAAGTTTTTACTCATTGATGTTAAGAAAATATTTTACTAACATAGTAACCCCAATTTTAAAGGTGTAATATGTATAATACTTGATTGTAAAGGTAATAAAAGATGCATTATAACCTTGTTTAGATATAAGACAGCAACTAACTAAATATAATTGTAATAATAATACATAAAAAATCCAAAAAATTTTGAAATTATCGGATGGTACAGTTTCAACTGTATTGCCATTGCCATCGTGGATAATGTTAATTGTTTTCGGCCAAAGGTTTTCTTATGAACCACCGCTGCCTCCACCACAATTGATGAGAATCAATAATGATACAACACATGCTGTGAAGTACCCGACAAACTAACCTCATGTTACAAAAAGAGAAGATGAGCATATATTCCTTATATAACAATTAAATTATACCAGGGAGGATATGCTAATGATTACCCAAACAGTACAAAAAACATAAAAAGAAAGAATGGTGGCACAAGCAGATTGGCAATTGACAGCACAGTGAGGTACCCAGGAAGGGATATTGCAGGCTATACAATATAAGATATAAACAATTTTGATGGTGCAGGAAGATGGGAAATAGGTTACCATGGGGTAGTACATGGTATACCCTTTACAATACCTGCCAATAGCTGTACAATGGTTATATGTTGGTTTTTCTGGTATGTAACGGTGCCGTTTGGGCGTATTTTAGCGGTAATCCCCAGTAGAATCGGCAACAATGCACCCCTTCTTCTGTGTCATACTCAAATAAATAGCTTCTGGTCAACTCATATTTTAGATAGTTATCGGTATTTCCTTTCCTCTCTTCTTCAATACAGTTGTTTAAAAATGCTACAAACTCATCCAGTACATGCTCAACACAATAGGCAATGGCTTTTGCCACACTCATCTTCCATAGCTTCTTAATATCTAAAAGATACTCGTACTCCCTGTATTCCAAATACAGGTGAACTCGCTTCCACGGATTTTGTTTATCCCGTTTGCGGTACGCAATGCTGGTAAAGGCTTTTGCTGT
>JAKPOE010000091.1 GCA_029548025.1 Spirochaetota bacterium | reverse complement strand
TTTTGCAGCATACATGATACAGTAGACAATAAACGTCCTCAGTGGTATATCCAGTTTTTCACAGTATTGTGAAAGAAGTGCCCTATGCTCTACTGAAATGCAGGTTGTGGTTTCAAAATCCATTGTTTCCCTCCAGAGTATTAAAAAGTATAAAAATCTGTTTATATGTCAAAAATAAAATTCTATTGCTACATATTTATAAAACTTCAAAAAGGATGTAAACAATTTTTACAATAAAAATTATGAAAAACACGGTTTTTGATAAAATGAGTGGATGATTTTTATAGTTTAAACAAAAAAAGAGAGGATGCCAACACCCTCTCATATTATTTTGATGGTTGATCCTGTTTACTCTAATAAGGCTCCAGTAAAGATATCTTTACTGGCTTTAATGATCGCAGTTTCATTAAATAGTATCGCATCAATTTTTCCAAAAAATTTAGGAAATTCTGCTCCTAAATAAAACTGTGAAGATAAAACTTTGCCTGAATAGTATGATGCTTCTTCGTTTTCTGATAAAAACGCATCTCTTTCTTCCCCTTTCTTTTCGCCAACAAGTGCTTTCATCTTCGGAATAGTAAGAGTCATAGCCCACAGATGTAGCCACGCTAATGTTAGCATAAACATAGCCTGCTGTACTGGCGTGCATGCTGCAAAGATATGTAAAAACTTCCCTGCAGCCATCTGCTCTTTAAGCATCAAAATTACCTCATCCATCTTTTGCATGCCGTTTTCAACAAGGTTAATGTATTTTTCTTCAACAATTCCCTTTGCATTGGCAATTGCTTCTGACATTCTTTTCTTCATGATAGTATAATTGTACTGTTCAGGATTCATCAGTATCTTTCGCATTGTTAAATCCATTGACTGGATGCCATTCGTACCTTCGTATATCTGAGTAATTTTTGCATCACGCATATATTGTTCAACTGGATAATCAGATATGTATCCATAGCCGCCATATACCTGTATGGCTTCAGAAGTTATAAGCACTGCCGAATCAGTGCAGCCTGCTTTTGCAATGGGAATGAGTATCTCAACTATAGCCTGTGCCTCCTTTTTTGCCTCACCGTCTAATACTTCAATTAAGGTTGCATTATGAGCCAGATAGTAATTGAGCATGCGCATCCCTTCCACATAACCTTTCATCCATAACAACATGCGTTTCACATCAGGATGTTCAATGATGGCTACCTTTTGTGCATCGGGATTAAGCATCTGGGTAACATGAACTCCCTGAATGCGGTTGCGTGCATATGTTACTGCATGCATATATGCAGTAGACGATAATGCCAGCCCCTGACAGGCTACACCAAGTCGGGCTTCATTCATCATGTGAAACATGATCTTCATCCCTTTGCGTGGCTGTCCTAACAGATATCCAGCGCATGTACCATTATCACCAAAATTGAGCGAACAGGTTGCCGAACCGTGTATACCCATCTTGTGTTCTATACCGGAACATACTACATCATTTAATTCACCTATGCTACCGTCAGGATTAATCCTGTATTTGGGAACAATAAATATAGAGATGCCCTTGGTACCAGGAGGATCACCTTCAATACGTGCCAATACCGGATGTATAATGTTTTCATAAAAGTCATTGTCGCCTGATGTAATGAATATCTTCTGTCCCTGTATACGGTAAGTGCCGTCAGGTTGTGGTATGGCTTTCGTTTTTAGATTTCCAACATCCGAGCCAGCCTCAGGTTCGGTCAGGCACATGGTGCCGCCCCACTGTCCGCTCAGCATTTTTTCTAAGTACACCTTTTTCTGTTCGTCAGTGCCAAAATTTTCAATGAGTGCTGCTGCACCATGTGATAATCCGGGATAGGTGGTAAACGATAGACTTGCTGACGTGAATATCTCGTTTACAGCGATAGCAATAGCTCCTGGCATACCCATCCCCCCAATTTCAGGGTCTTCGATCATGCCAACAAAACCAGCTTCATTATATTTTCGTAACCCACCTTTGTAACCTTGTGGAATTATTACCTTTTTAGTATCAGGATCATAGCGTACACCTATTTTGTCTGCTTCTTTATTTACTGGATAAACCTCTTCTGTTGCCATCTTTAAAGCTAAATCAATTGTAGCTTCATACATGTCTTTATCATGCTCAGCAAACTTTGGAAATTGTTGCAGCTTGTCTGTTTCAAGCACTTCAAATAAAACAAAATATACATCTCGATGATCTACCAGTGGATTGCGCATCATAACAAACCTCCCATATTATAAATAGAGTATAGCAAAAATAATATTTTATTACTGTATTAATGACATACATAATATATAATCTTATGGTGTCAATTGTATTATATGGATAAAAGAAAAGTTTGGCGATAGTTACTCTCATTATTTTTTGTTGATTGGTAGACAGTTTTATCTGTATGGTTACTCATAGTATAGTGAAGAGGCTATTATGTATCCATTTGAAGAAGCTGGCAAAATAGCGAAATTGGGAAACTACCATGAACAATAATGACAATAATCCTGAATTTTATATGACTATCGCCCTTGAGGAAGCTAAAAAAGCACATGATGAGGGTGAAATACCTGTTGGGGCGGCGATAGTTTTTAAAGATGGTGTCATTGCCACTGCACATAACACAACGCGGCAATGCTCTGACCCCACTGCACATGCTGAATTAATTGCCATTAAGCAGGCTGCCATGGTATTGAAAAACGAACGGTTAAACGGCTGTCGCATGTATGTAACTAAAGAGCCATGTGCTATGTGCGCCGGTGCCATTGTTCATGCACGTATTGAGAAACTTTATATTGGTGTTAAGGATAAACGTTTTGGTGCATGCGGAACAGTTCTTAATGTATGTGGCAATGGTGTGCTTAATCACAAACCACAGATTATTTTTGGGATACTGGAAGAAGAGTGCAAAAATTTGCTGAAGTCATTTTTTGAACAACTTCGTAAAAAGGGTTAATGTTTATTAATCATTGCAAACACATTGATGAATCCAGATGTAGTGATATCTATGATTTTTGTTCAAGGGTTTCTTGAATAAGCTCATTGATGCGGTTACGCGTGCCAATGCTCAGTCCATGACTTACCTGTATATGCAGATCAGGATAATCGGGAACAGTTATGGCGCTGATTTTGTGCAGTATACGTTCCACAAGCGATTTCATATCAAAATAATTATCACAATTAATGATAGAAATAAAATTACCCCCGCCTGTTCTGAAAGTCATGTCGTTTTCACGCAGGCTGGTTTTAAGTATTCGTGATATATGTTTTATAACACGATCACCATCCCTGTGTCCAGCTATAGTATTAATTTCATTAAGGCCTTTTATATCTATATTCAATACTGCTATGACGTGGGTAGTGTCATCTCGTCGGATATGGGCTTCGTCTTTTGACCATGATGCAATTATATCGTTGAGTTTTTTATTGTTGTAAAGTCCTGTTAGTGAATCAAGTGCTGTTAACGTTAATGCTTTTTCGTATAACAGTGAGTTAGCAAATGCTATAGCGCCAAAGTCTGCAATAGTTTGCAATATGAGATAGTCATCAGAAGAAAAAATCCCACCTGTTGATTTATTAATAAGTTCAATAACACCATACATGGTGTCACGAAATATGAGAGGTACAGCCATAACAGATTTAGTAGAAAATCCGGTAATGCGGTCAATCCTATCACTAAATCGGGTATCATGACTGGTGTTGGGAATAAAAACCGGTTTTTTTGTTTCTACCACATACCCTGCAACGCCTTCACCCTTTTGAAGACGAATATTTTTTATACTGTCAAAATCAATACCATGCGATATGACAAAGTACAGTTCCTCAGAATTAGGATCATAGCGCAACAAGCTCCAGTTATCGGGTCCAAAAAAGGTGTGGACTTCTTCCATGATGCCTTCCAGTATATGTTCTATCTCCAGAGAAGAAGTTATAAGCTTGCCGATGTTTGCATAGAGCTGTTTTATTTTAAAAAGTTGATCCATATCATTAGCAGTCATATCTCAAATACCAGTATAGTCAATAATTTAATATGAATTCTAAAAAAATAAAATAAAATAAATAAAAATACAATTAAAAATTTTTATATCACATACTATAGCATAGCATTTTTTTATGTATCATACTGTAATGTGCTTTATTGAACCCTGCATATAATATAATGCTGTGTTACGGAAAATTGCTACTGATGGCTGTTTTGTGAATTTCGATGTCCTTTTTTATGCCATTCACTGGTGCTCTTTTTAGTTTGTTGCTGTGGTTATAAAAAAATATTATTTGTACTGGCTAAAAAAAATCTGGTTGGCAGGTGCTCTGTTTTACAATTGACCAGAGGTATCCATGGGGATCAATTCGCTTACGCTTTTTTGTTACCAGCGATAATGGGATGTATGTATAGTATGAGTGCCAGCTACCTACTACAAAACCGGTTTTGCCAGCCATAGCTCCATGTACTGCATTTTGTGAAAGCATTATACAATATACTGCATCATCGCTTGAGGCAGGGGTACTCCTCACCAGATAGCTTGTATCAATATATTTGATAGTTACTGGTATATTTCTTTGCTTGCAGTATGCACCAATTGTATTATTAAGAAGTAAACCAATATCACCATATTTTATATTCCCGGAAACATCTGTCAGTTTTGGTTCATCAAAATATTCCTGGCCTGCACCTTCAGCAACTACAATGACCGCATGAGAAGCAGCATACAGTCGTTTCTCAAGATGAGGTAAAAAACCGTGCGCTCCTTCTAAATCAAAGTGAACCTCTGGAATAAAACAATAATTTACCTCATTTGATGCCAATGTAACATAAGCTGCAATATACCCGGCATCACGACCCATAACACGTACAATACCAATTCCATTTTTAGCACCTATAGCCTCAGCATGCGCTGCATAAATTGCCTGTGCTGCAGTGGAAACGGCGGTTGAAAATCCAAAGGTTTTGTCAACAAACCATATATCGTTGTCAATAGTTTTTGGTATGCCAACAATTGCTATAGGCAGGTTTCTTTTTTTTACTTCACGATATATATCATAAGCACCGCGTAATGAACCATCCCCACCGATGACAAAAAGAATGTTAATATCATGAGCTACCAGTGTATCAACAATCTCCTTTTCATCCTGCCTTCCTCGTGAAGAACCTAATACTGTTCCACCCTTTTCGTGGAGGTCATGAACAAATTGAGGTGTTAATTCAATAAATGAATGCCCAAAACGTGGGACAAGACCTTCAAAACCATATTTTACTCCAAATATTGTTTTAACGCCATATTGGAATGTTAGCATACGCACAATGCCCTGAATAACATTGTTGATACCCGGGCAAAGCCCTCCACATGTAACAATAGCTGCTCTGGTGTTTTGAGGTTTAAAAAATATTTTTTTACGAGGTCCGGCATTTTCAAATGAGGGAATTTTCCCCTTTTCAAGAGATTGTTCAATAATGTCAGCCTCTATGTCCACTGCAATACGCTGTGAGTCGCTTATAAATTTTGGTATTGTAAGAGGGGAATCAATGGTACAATTGCCCAGCGTGTCTATGAGGGTATCATTTTGTGTAATCCGGTCCATACATGTCCATTCCATATGTATAACAATCAATATTGCTATAGCAAATAAATTATTTTTTTATATTCAGTTCAGAATGTCAAGATATAAAACGATAACTATTTTTTTATGGTATATAGCCATTAATTGTTGTTGACAGGTGTAAAAGCAGTCAATATTCATAAAATATAATAACTGATGTAGTCTAAAATTTGTTGCACTTTTATAGTGATTTATAAGTATCATAGCACTGGTATAAACTGTGTACAAAAAGCAATTTTTGCATTTACTATAGAGCAGTTGTGGTATGGTGTCGTTATTTGCAAAAGTTTACCATAGAAGCATTATGCTGTACGCAAACTGCGCGGAAATAATCTCGTCACGTCCTTTGCACTGTAGATGGGAAATGTGTTGGTGAGTTGATTATGGCAAGCATGATGTGATAAATTTTATTGAATGGGGGTGAATAGCATGAGATATAAAAGTATAATTTTAGTATTGTTTTTGATACTAACGGCATGCTCAAAGAAGGAGGCGGTTGATACTATTGTTACCATCAATTCCTTTTTTGGTGAGGTTGCGATTACCTCAAATGAGGGGAATAAGGCTCCTGCTGTTGGCAAAATTCTTTCTATTAATGATACAATAGTAACGGGG
>JAKPOE010000072.1 GCA_029548025.1 Spirochaetota bacterium | reverse complement strand
ACAAAAACTTTTTATGTATTTATTCAACAATAACAATCCTGAAAAGTATATCTATCGTTATTGAATAAGCATAATGTCATTTGACATTTTAAATGAAAACCCAAAAAAATCTACATTCTATATCCTATTACAAGATTTATAGCCTTATTGATAAGCTCCATTTCAGCATGTTCACTATCAGCAAAATGATATTCATTGATATATTCTAATACCAGAATTGAATCACTTTCATTATAGCCAATCATTGCTCCCCACTTATAATAATTTTCCCATCGTTTTTTTTCATTATCACCAGTGGCTATATTATATTTTATTTTTTTATATTCTTTCCCAATATAGCCAAACGGAGCAATATAAAATCCATCATAGGTTAAATTAAAACAATATCCCAATGAAAGCAATAGTGATTGTATATCAAAATGCTTTAACACAGCATCGTCGCCATAATATATTCGCTGATTATCAGGTATTAATATTTCATTTGATGTATATTTTGCTATATAGGGAGATATATGCACTATGAACGACCCTGCACTTTTTGACTGACGCTCTGTTTGCTTAAAGGTAGCATTATATGAAAATTTATCTGACAATATCCAGTACAGGTTAGCTCCATAGTGTTGTGATGACATATCGGGCTCGGAATAGTAATCAAACTTTTCTTCGTCGCTGTCACTGCCAATCTCATAAAGATCATAGAGGTCATAATCATAGTAATATACATCAAAAGCAAATTTGTAAAAAGAATAGTAAAGTAAAAACATCCTTGTTTTTGAAAAAGTAAATCCTCCTGCATTATGAATGGATGTTGAAAAGAATAAGCTCAAATTTTTTATACAATACTCATAACCCATCTGATTCAGGTAAAAGTCATTTTTAGGTGAATATTCAATTGCTTTTCCTTTATTATTTTTATCCTGTATTGTAACAA
Source organism: Spirochaetota bacterium (assembly GCA_029548025.1). The sequence continues at coordinate 3,334 of JAKPOE010000072.1, read as the reverse complement.
TTTGATCATAATTGATGAGGTGCACTTTTAAAGTAAATGCTTCAGAGTATTGCTCATTATACTCTGAAGCATAGATACTACCAGAATATACAGGGAACAGCAATATCATTATGATAGAACAGAAAAATTTAGTTCCTTGCATAATTTTACTTTTTACCTGCGGGATTTTCAGTATTCTTTACAATTTCTTTAACAATCTTTTTTACCCCTTTGTTTAATAACTCTTCAACGGTTTTAGCTATTTTTTTATCCTCATTTATCATAAAGAAATATCCCAAACTTTTTGAATCACAAAAAAATGAATATCCAACTATTGTAGCTTCAGGGTATATAAGAAAACGTGTTAATATACACACCTCTACTTCCTTCCCGGATTGTTGCCCATATCGATTGGTATATGTCACCGTACCGACTCCATTATTCCATATCAATAAAACGTATTTTACCTTTAGTTTAGATTGCATTGCATCCACTATTTTTTTTGATTCATCCGATATATATGGTTGTTTAAATTTCTTGCCTTCACATGTAAAGTTGATGATATTCAATGGATAGTCGGGGATTATTTTTGTAATTTGCTCCTGGCTCATGACTTTAAATTTAGTATTGGACAGTTCCTCGGTTAATTTATTTGCTAAATGAATATCAATCTCTGAGGCACTCCCGCTAATAACAGCTATTGTATCAGGTACAATGGGTGGCTTTTGATTTTCTGTTAATGTAAAATATGATGACGTTACACACCCATTTAACATGATTATCATAAACAGAAATACGCATGTTGTTAAAAAGCTTTTAGTTTGATTGTTCATAAAAGAAATCCTCCATCATTAAATAATAGTATATTACCAATGCACAATGCATGACGTTACCTGTATTATGATTTGATGTATCACTATGGTTTGTTATTATTTTTATATAATAAAAACTTGTAAATATAGTATCTATGCTTTTGGTATATTTATATATACTATATATATGTTGTAACTGAGCCACAGAAAATCCCCTCTCATATCTTTATACAATTCCACTATAAACTGCTGTCACAGAGACAGCTAAATATTGTTTATTATTACTTCACGCCCTTTCGTAGAGAAAAAATCATGACAACCAGTAAAAAAGTTTATTTATTTATTTCACACTTACTGCTTGTTACAAAACAACAAACCATGTATTTTGTCAACTATTTTTCTATATTTTATTTCAATATTTGAGCACATTTAAGCTTTGTTAGCGATAGTTTTTATGGTACAAAATATCCTGCCCATTCAGTTGCTTTTTGCCCTTTATATGATACATTTATCGTAACATCCGACCACCAGCCTGTTAACGATTTCATCTTAAAAGTATGGTACAATAAAACATAGCGATAGTCATTGGAATTTTTTATTGCATCATACACTGTGCGTAAACCATCCAGCTCGCTTCCCTTATATATGGCTCCTCCCGTTTCATTGGCAATGCGCATAAGCAATGGAGATTTTGTTTTTAATGTTAATATATATACTGGAATAAAATGCGATTTTGCATAATCAATAATGATATCCGCTGAATATGCCTTAAAATCTTTTTCAGCAGTGGCACCGTCAGTAATGAGTATTACTCCTCGCCGTTCCATCTGGGGCAATACATCACTTATTGCCATATACAGCGCTTTGCCAATATCACGCCCGCTGTCGTAGTCAAAATTTTTTAATGCTTTCAGCGCACGACGCCTGCTCCAGTCATAGGGATTGGCAACCCATGTATCAGCGGCAAAATTAAGTATTTTAAGTTTATCATTTTTATGCATTTTTTTTAATATAAACTCAGCAAGCCATGGTATATCATTATGGTACCGCTGCAAAGGTTGTGAACGATCCACACATAGTACCATCGATGCGGCAGGCATCTTGTTCTTTAAGTAATCAACATTTAATGTGCTGATAGTTGCTCCATCTTCAACGACTGTATAATTATCCTTTGTTAAACCATAGATTGGTCTGCCATAGCGGTCACGGATATTACAATACACCGCAATAGTAGGGAATTTCTTTGCATCAACATTGGTTACTTCAATCTCAATATTACTTATCTGTTGTTCAATGGGTGAGAATACATGTATCAGTTCATCTTTATTGCTGCACGCATAAATAAATCCGTTATCATCCACTACGGCAGATGTTAAATGATAAAATTTCTTTTTACCTTCCCAGCTTGCAAACCACTGGTGCTTTTCATTTTCAAAGTTATACATAAAAAGCCCTTTTTTCTCATCAGCTATTGTCAAAAGATTGTTCTTTATATATATACCGCGTGGAACGGCAAACTCGTCAGGAGTCATATTTTCCACAAAATTTCCCGAATCATCAAACACAGCTATGCGCTTATTGTTTGTATCGGTAACATACACATTTTCATTACGCACAGCAACATCGGTGGGTTTATTAAGCTGTCCCTCGTATTCGCCATATTGTCCAAAAGCAAGGATAAAGCGTCCATCAACGCCAAACTTCTGCACACGGTGGTTGCCAGAATCAACCACATACAGGGAACTATCGCCACCAAAACAAACGCCTTCAGGCCCGTTAAACTGCAACTCTTTATTTCCCGTTGAGCCAATCTTCTTTACTACCCTGCCATCGGTATTAATAATTAAAACTGTATTGTTTGCAAAATCGCTGACAGCAAGCATCCCGCTTTTATAATCAATGCCATATAATTTGCCTTCCAGGCTATAGGTGCGGGTAAAGATTCCCTGCCCGTTGGGATCAAGCTTCACAAGCTTTCCATTGGCAAATGAGGTTATGTACATGTTTTTGTCATTATCAATAGCAATATCAATGGGCACCGAAAACCTGAATCGTCCAAGCTCTTTTGGATTATACTCAGCAGCTTCTATCAGTTCAAATGACTTCTCAAGCCCGCTGTACAGTGAGCTTCTGAAATTAATCATATCTATTTTGTTCTGGACAAGTACATTGCCTTTTGTCATCGCTAACAGCAACTGCCACTGCTGGAGAGCTAAATCAGTATATCCTGCCAATTTATATGAACGTGCCAGATATTCGCTGGCAGTATAATAGTCGGGATAAACCTCCAGTGCTTTTCGGAAAAACTCAATTGCTGCAAGGTAGTGCATTTCATTGAAATGGTACATGCCTTTCATAACATCTTCTTTGGCTTTCTGGAATATCACCACGTTGTTATCTAATGGGAAAACTGCCGAAGAAAGTACAATGAATATAACAAAAAAACTCGTTGTTGTTATTCGTTTCACAGTATTACTCCATGGAATATAATAATGCACCCCTTTATGAGTATCGGTTTTATGTACAGGGTAAGTGTATAGTGT
>JAKPOE010000059.1 GCA_029548025.1 Spirochaetota bacterium | reverse complement strand
TGTTGTGCCATCAGTTTATGAAGGATTTGGCTTCCCGGCTGCAGAAGCAATGGCATGTGGAACACCGGTTATTGCAAGTGACGGTGGCGCACTCAGGGAGGTTGTCGGTGATGCCGGTATAGTAGTCCCTTCACGCGATGAGGTTAGTTTAGCCAGCGCAATAGACAACCTTCTGGGCAACACAAAGCTTCGTCAGGAACTATCGCACAAAGGGATTGAACGAGTAAAAACACTTTTTAACTGGGACAGCGCTTCCTCAAAAATGGTTGCTCTATACAAACAGGTTATTGCTACCCATCAGCGATAATCGACTATCTTTGTATTTTTGGGCAATTTTAGATCAGTAATATCATCAGGGATGGGCTCATTAATGGAATATTTCTGCATGGTAATCTCAAAAGCAGTTTTTGATTTCATATCAACAAGCCGTAATCCTTTATACGAAAAAAAAGTATTGGTGACAGCTGGTTTTATAAAATAAATTTCATAGCGTTTACTATTTTCCTTTGAAACAAACATAATTTTATCGGGGACATTTTGTTTCATGGATATCGTTTGATGCATCTGGTCATTTTCCAGCAGTATAAAACTTTCACCATTGCTCTGTTTTATTGCTTTCGCAGAATTATAATTTTTAATGATTGGAATTCTACCAATTAAAAAATCATCAATGAGTTCAACATCGATGTCAAAAGGCAAAAACGAAGAAACAGGGAAATGTGTAAAATTAAATACCAGCACAGTATTCCCAATAGGCTGATATATATACAGGATATCATTGTCCCGCACCACGACGCTGATCTGACTACCAAACACCGAATCAACAATGGTCATCTTTCCTTTTTTTGCATCAACATTGTATTGCAGTTTGGCTGAGGCTTTAAAGCTGTTTTTTACAAAAGCTTCTATTCTGAAAGCACCATTGATGGAATGGGGCATCGTGGTATTTATTTTTATAATCTCTTCTAAAAGCGGGGTAACATCAGTATCACTTTTCTCCGGGGGGCTTACCTGAGTAGATTTACAACCAGGATATACCAGCACATAGAGTACCATGATTATTGTCATTAAAAATCTGTTGTTCATTGTTCCCATACCTTTCATTGTAACTATTTTCACTTAACTATTTTCACTATTGAGCATTAATCTTTTTTTGTATATCTGACTTTGGGTCAAGCGCATAGGCTTTATTCCAGTATTCCAACGCTTTATCATGAAGCTGCACCGCTTTGTATGCGTCACCAATATGCTCATATACCACTGCATCAGTATACCCTTCCATTTCCAGCTCTACTGATGCTTCTATGAGTATTGGCAATGCATCGTTGTATTTTCCCATTTTGAAGTACACCCACCCTAATGAATCTAAATATGCCCCATTGGTAGGTTCATTTTCCAGAGCAGTATTAATAAGTACTAACGATTCTTCTAATCTCATATTATTATCAGCATACAAATACCCCAGATAGTTGCATATCCTGGCACTTTTCATATCATTGTTATATGCCTCCTGTAACACACTGATGGTATCATGTATCTTTTTTTGTTTGTCCAGAGCCGATGCTAAATAAAAATAATACGGTTCAGCCCTCTTAATTTTTAGTGCTTTACGAAACATATCCCCGGCATTGGCATAATCAGACTTTTGTAATAAGGCAAGTCCTTTGAAAAAGTAAACGTCAGGATTGGTATGGTCAGGGGAGGTAGCCATAGTAAAATACTCAAATGCTCTGGTGTAATCCTTAAGCAAAGTATATATATAACCAATTCTTATCATGATATCGTTATTTTTTTTCAATTTATACGCCATGGTATAGTAATAAATAGCTAATTGCAACTGATTGGTATCTTCATAGATTTGTCCCAGATACACGTAAGCATCATGTATTGCAGCATCGCTATGCAACGCATTGACAAACATGGAAATGGCTGCATCATAATGGTGTTTTTGATATAACAACACACCAGCAGTGTAATAATTTGTAGCGGCAGTACTGCTATCATTGTTTCGCATTGCAATACGGGCAAGAGCAATATAAGGCATATCAAGCGAACTGTTCATTCTTCTGAGTTTTTGGGCCAGTTCCAGGGCTTTATCATCATTATGAAGCATCTCGGTATACATCATCTTTGCAAGAGTACCCTCAGAGCTTTTATGATTGATAGCCTTACGTAGTACTGGCAGTGCCTTCATATCTTCATAAATATAATAGATGCGTCCTAAATGCAGTATTGCTTTTATATCATTGGGATACCGCTCCAGATATTGCGACAGGTACACAGTAGCCTGTTTTATATCACCTTTCTCTAAATTTAATAATCCCAGAATATACAGTATGGAATAATTGTCTGGATTTTCATTATATGCCTTCAAAAAAAACTGATATGCTTTTTTGTATTCACCAAAACCATAATAGATATGTCCTAAAAAATAATATGATTGTTCTTTGTAATATGATTCAATTGTTTCATATTGACTTTGTTCAATTATCTTTAAAAAATGGTAGCGTGCTTTTAAATTTTGTTTAGTTTG
>JAKPOE010000055.1 GCA_029548025.1 Spirochaetota bacterium | reverse complement strand
TATGAAATTCATTTATGGATACAAATACAGGAAAGTAGGATACATATCTTTGCCCAGGACGGGACTTGAACCCACACGGGATATTCCCACATGCCCCTCAAGCATGCGTGTCTACCAGTTCCACCACCTGGGCAATATTATTCTATTTTTTGTATCTATATTGAATACATCAATTTCTGTCAATACATTTGTTTTTCTACTATTAAAAAAGTAAAGAGCCATATTGAAAGTTTTTATATATTGGTATATATAATTTGTGCAGTTCAAATATGATATATGAGATATTATTTGCTAATTATGTGCTATTTTTAAAAGTTCAAGCATAGTTACCGCATCTTTTGCATAGCTTGAATCGGGAAATTCTTTCATAAGCTGATTAAATGTTTTAGATGCTTCTTCATCAAATCCCATTTTGCTGTAACATATTCCAATCTGTAACAAGCCATACATCCCATCATCATCCAAAGGGAATTCCTCAAAAAGGCGTTTATAAATGGCGATAGCTTTTGTAAAATTGGAATTATCAAAGTATATTGCTGCAATAAAGCGATAAGCTTTTGCTCTATATAGTCCATCAACATAAATATCAAGATATTCATAAAACTCATTTAATGCTTTTTGTTTTTCATTAATCGATAAGAAAAACAATCCCTGTTGAAACTTTTTATCATCGGCTTCCTGTTGCATTGTACGTTTTTCCTGTGCATAAGAGATGCAACTTACAATATATAAAAATATTATAATAAACATTATCTTTTTCATTGTTTCTTCTCCAAAAATGAATTACTCCCAATCTTCAAAAACAAACCCAAATTCAAAAAAAATATCATTTTCATTTTAAGATTTACCAAGCTCAGTCTCCCCTGAAATCTCATCAACTAAAGCACTAAAAAGTGTAATTACATCATCATTTGTTCGTCTAAGACTTTGAGCTAATTTCAGTGCAATTGCTCTTGTTAGCATCAAGCCTTCTTTAGGATTTCTATCGCCAAATTTAATAAAATCCTTTCGTTTCAAAACCAGACAATCGCAATCCTGTTTCGCAATAACTGTTGCTGAACGTTTATCGTTATCTATCATTGCAAGTTCGCCTACATAAAGAGGGGTTTCATTAGCATTCATTGTTACTACAGTATAAGGCTCATTCTGCAATGTTCTCTTCTGTATTTCTATTTCACCATTCAGAATAATATATAGCTCATCACCCATATCACCTTCTTGAATTATACATTTACCACGTTTAATTTTTTTTACAGTACATACCAATGCTATATTGCGTATTACATTTTGACTTAACCCTTTAAAAAGCGAAAGATCCTGCAATTTTATTAAAATTGTTTCATCAATATATGACTTATATAACTTCATCACATTACCTCAACCATTTTCAGTTGAACCTTCAATAAGTACTGCTTTTGAAAAATTCTTAATAATATACGATTTTTTAGGGTTTAGTACTGGATAATTTGACATCATGCTTTTGACTATTCGCAAATTATCCACTAACCTTGAAATATCAGGTGTCTTTTGTGCTTCTTGCAATGCAAAACGTTTACGATCATAAAAATTCCCGGTATTCTCAAGAAGTCCAATTAATATTTTGTTTTTTGTTTTATAATGATCAAAAAGCTCTCCATATGTTTTATGTATGTAATGTTGAGAAATGTCTTCTGTTGTCAAATTTACCGGGGTGCTGGCATCAACCAATTCACCAATTACATGAGCTAACCCACTTTTTGCAAAAGCATCCGCAATAATATTTTTATTGTAGTTGTTTGATAGTATTACCTCATCACATCCTGACAGCCTTAAATACCGTTCATATTTCTGATCAATTATCTCGGCACATACATAAACACTTCTTGAAATTGCTTTAATTGACATCACCGACATAACTGTTCTGGAATCTGCATCCTGCCCTGATTTACCCAACTCATCGGCAAGCACTAATACCTTCTTTGCATACTGGATATTAGCACGATTTAACACATGTTCATCAATATGATCTCCATATACATAATGAATATTTGAAAATAATATATTACTTTTTAAATTTTCAATATTTTCAGGATCAATCATGCAAACCAACACAATATCATAGCCAGTAAAATCTCCCTGTCGCATTGCAATGTTTGATAATACCATTGCCATATCTTTTTTCCAACCACAGATAACATAATGATTTTTAATCTTCACCTGCTTTAATCCTCTGTCTTCTTTTAATTGTCTTTCTACTAAGGTTGATGCGATATTACCAGTAATCAAACCTACCAGAGCCATTCCAAAAAAAATAGTCAGTATGCCTATAAATCTGCCCAATCGTGAAATGGGGTATTTATCTCCATAGCCAACTGTTGCTGATGTTACAATTGCCCACCACACTGAATCTTCAATAGAATTAATATTGCTTTGAACCGTTTCTTGCTGACCGTGACTTTTTATTGTCCTAATATAACCACGTTCCACATAATAAATTGTTGTAGAAAAAATAAACAGCAATGCAAAGCATACAGCAAAAATTCTTAATACCATGCTATGAAATAGATTATATAGTATTATCTTAATCTCAGTGTATATTTTCATATTTTTTAAATTTGCTTCCATACTATCTTTAACCTGCATATTACAGTATAATTCATATCAATTATCGATAGTTATTATAAAAAATATTACAAAAATATTATGTCGCTTAGTATTATAGAGCGCAAAAAAAACTGCTCTTTTACAGAGCAGTTTTTTTTGAATATTTGGATATGTATATAATCTTACTTTTTACAGTTCTTTCAAACCTCTTTTAGGTTTGCTCTTTGACGATGATAGATCAACCGAACCTTTTATCTCGCTTTCACTCTGAGCCTTATATGCAGCTTCAAAAATATCTTCTTTCATTTCAGCCTGAGCAAATGACTGGTCAATATCCTCACGCACCGTTGATCTTCTGCGTTTGAATGTTGCAAATGCAGCATCTTGGAATCCTCGTGATACGCTATAGAGGAATTCATTTAAAACGTTTGCCATCCCTTTGAGCATATACTGCTTACGCTTAATGGTTGTTACATCAACATCCAGCACTAAACCCGGCTGTATATGATGTGGATTAATCTTATAGGTAAACTCATTAAATCTTCTTTCTAAGAAGTTAATGCGCTCATCAAGAATAACGCGTTCAATTGGGTTCTGAAAACCATGCATTTTGTGTAACATCTCTCGCAGGTATTTAAGTTTATTTTTAAGATTGTGAATCCTATCTTCATATGTTCTGTTGTTCTTTTCAACAAAAGAATTTTCATTATACATTTCACCAATTTCATTCCATAATACTGAATTAGGATCTGCATCCTCATCACGCTTATTCCTTCTCCATTCTCTTGACATAAGTCTGTTTGATAAATCGTCAAAATCACGGAGTGAACGGAATCTCTTCTTTGATTCATAATGAGCATGAACGACATCCCACACCCTGAGTATTTCACGGGTAAAAGAATCCATCTGCCTGTCAAACTCCTTCTTAGCTTCACGCAACTGATTTTGATCATAATATGCTAATCTGATTGCATAGCGCTCATCTGGCAATACAGACTTATCTATCTCCTCATATTCACGGATCTGACACACACGTGCATTCTTCAGGTTATCACAAACCTGGTAGCCTAACTTTGATGTATCAAGAATTGAAGTAATAGCATTAACTGCAGTGTTATACCCTCGATTTCGGATATTCTCCTCGTCAATGATGTATTTAATATTTTCACGAATATTTAGTGGATCATATTCTTCAACATCAATCTCTGCACGCAATCCTTCTATCTTATCGAGGAACTTCTTTGCAAGGATTGTATAACGTTTAGATTTTTCATCTTCTTTTTCGTCATCTGTGAAGTTTTCAATTCTCTTAATCTTTTCAAACATAACTTCTGTACCAGTAAGCTCGCTCTTACCCTGATCGATAAGTTCTTCTTTGAGAATTTGAATCTGCTTATCTATCAATTCATGGATATGTTTTTGAATTGCATCTTTCAATAACGACTCAACAGTTACCTGGTAGTGATAAATTTGACTGATTAGCTCACTATCAAGAATATTTACCGAGAGCTTAACATCATTTACATATTTTGGCCTTAACTCATTGTCTTTAAATACGCACTTGATGATTGCATAAGCATTTTCACCTCGTATAAATGCACCAACATCTGTCTTCTGTCTTAATATTGCATTGGTTTCATTTTCAAGGTCATTCAAACCTCGCTGGATATGTCCCTGCAGGTGACCGTACATATTTACGATAGATTTTTCAATTTCACCTGTGTTAAACTTATCCACACCCCCTATTTTATCAAGAAGTTCCATAATCTCGCGTGGTGTATAGCGGGCTAATCCCTTTGCTTCTTCTCTGTCTACAAAGTCACGAACTTTTTTGATAAATTCATCTTCCATGGTAACTGTATAACGATTAAACATGTTAACATAGGACTGGTTGACATAATTATACAACTTCTCTTTTAAACCACCCATCACATCTAATTTTTTCAACACTTCTTCGGGTAGTTTAGTCTGAACCTGATTAATAATCTTATCGACAGATTCATCAACAATAAGCCTTGCTTCTGCAACCTTATCACGACCTTCCTGTGCTAAAGAATTTCGCGAACCGACCGCACTGGGTTCAGTTGGGTGAACTTTATTAGGGCTTTTTGGAAACTGAGCTATTGACATGTATTGACCTCCTTGATTAAATACATTTTTTTCAGTAATGCATCGTATATAATTTTCTACTATTATTCACATAGTAGTTTTAATCCAAAACACCTGAAAGTAATATTTATAATAATATCACTATGATTGTCAACGTTTTATTTAAATTTTTAAAAAATTTTTTAATTCTGAATACCGTGCTAGCCTTCATAATATTTAAATGTATAATTGTTAACTTTAAATATATCACCATCATTCAGAATATCCCCTGCATCCCTATTAACAAATTGCACAACATTTTCAGGTGCCAACAACTGACACTTACCAACCTTGCCTTTCCTTACTGCCTTAAGCATTAACGGTTCCCTGATAGCAAGATCATGAATTCGTATCATATTATGGGTATCGCTACCAATGGTAATAGTTCTGGAATTTTTTGCTGTAAGATTTGCTTTCTCTATTGAAGGTTCAAGCAATTCATTGTTCCAGTATTCTAAAGCACCCTTCACTTTAAGCTGTGCAGCTCTCCTTAATACCATGAACAGAATAATTAAAAGAACTATCGCCACGATTATAATAAAAAGCGGATGCATATACAATGGGCGCGAATGTATTTCTTTTATCTTTGCCATTGTATCAATATCCTTTTTAAGATCCTTAACAATAATTTTATCAACTGACTCCTGAGCATCTATTACTTTGGTATATGGTGAAATGCTTTCTTTTACTTCTTTTTGAATTTTTGCTAAACGACTATCTTTCTGGATCTGCCCCAGGTTAACAAAGAAAACAAACCACTCACTACCTGAATACTGCCTGGCTATATTTTTAATATTGTAATGATACTTACGAGCATCTGGCGGAGGATCATCTATTGCATCAGTAATGATAATAATGACCTGCTCTCTGTCAGGATCCTCCATCTGTAATTGTTTTGCCGTATCAAATGCAGCAGTAATCATCGCCATGGTATACGTCCATTTACCACTTGCTTCCACCATCGAGATATATTTGTTCAGAATATCTTTATTACTTTTGTGTTTTATATAAACGGTAGGATATATTGTTACATCAGTGCTAAAGGTAATCAAAGTAAAGCTGTCATTTTCATCAAGTTGTTCAATAAATTTTGGTAAACTTTGCTTTACCAGTGGCATAATATTTTTACCACCATATCCCGCCATTGATAATGACGTATCAATAACAAGAACCAAATCCCTGGATTTTGCATACCCATCAGCATAACATAATCCAGCAGATATTATGATGGCAATAACCAATCGAAGATATTGAACCATAACTTTCAAGGCGAACTCCTTATATTATTGTATATTTTTTATATTCAGAGGCAGCAACAAATCTTTTCTAATAAATAAACGATTTAGTATAAATAACAAAAAATATTTAAGTCAAGTAAATAATTTAAATTTTTTTAATATTTTAAACTATCATCATTCATTAATATTCCCTGTAGCGACGTGTTTCTTTTACATAATGTCGTAAATCCAGTGAACGCTTTACATCAACATCAAGATATTCATTCATCAGGATAAAAAACCACAGCAGGGTATCCTCCTCGGTTTCAAGTGCAACAAATTTTCGTTTTTCACGCCAATCTTTAATAATTATACCTTTCCCAATGGTCATCATAATATCAAATTCAAACGTACTATCAACACTATAGTCAACATAATAATCAAGGATATCATTTTTTAGTTGTGACACATCTATATCGCTTGATTGAGCAATAACAAATGCTGGAATAATAATATCCTGATCAAGTTCAGCATATTTATTCAATTTTTTGGTCAAGGTTACGTTACTTAAAACCTCTGATAAACTTTGTTTATCAATGTGTTTTGTTATATGGAAGGTAGCATACACTAATTCTGATGGAATATGCCCATTCATCATTTCTTCAACGATAGTCCATTTTTTATAATATGCTATATAATCAACTGTTTTAGGTACATATCCGCTAGCATCAACAGGTTTTTTATCAGATACAATAAACTCATTGGGAACTATATCCTGTAACAGTTTCATAATTTTCTTACCATCAAATTCTTCTCTGACTTGATTTTTTTTGGATGCCTTTTTACTATCTTTAGAAGATTGCAATCCTGATATGGTATTCTGTATACTTGTAAAGTACTCTTTTAACATTGAAATTCTCCACCTGAAATTAACTTTTTCTTAAAATAACTGATACTGGACATTGTAGCACTGCTCATATGCAACAATCATATATTCTACTCAAATTAAATCATCATTGATTAAGTATAATATTGCCAATACATAAAATCAATATTATTTCACATTGTTTATAGTAATTGCTATTATTGGCTATTGTTGACCGGATTACAATTTAGTTAAAATTCCGCCACATTAACATCATTAAAATCCTGTGAAACCGAACCCACCACTTCATCATCTTTTTCAAGACCTAAATCATTTTCGTTGGTGTTATTCTTTTGTGGCTGCGGTTTTTGTTGCGATTCTTCTTCAATGTATTCCTCGCTTTTAGCTTTTTTAGCTTCAATGATATTTTGTAATTCAGCAGTACTCATGTTTTTCCATTCTTTTGCAACAGTGATATACCTGCCTTTGGGGAATTCGCGAATATATCGTTGAAATTCACGTGCAGCCAGATCAAATTTTTTCTGCATAAAATAGGCATACCCTTTTTTAATCTGGGCATCCTGATCTTTATGATAAAATTCATTTGTTAGTGCTTTATTAAAATAAGCAATGGCTCTGTCAAACTGTCGCATTGCAAAATATGATTCGCCTATCCAGTATAATGCATTTTCTGATAATTTATCGCCACCAAAATGTATCAATACCCTGTTAAAAAATCCTATTGCATCATTGTAATGACCACTCCTGAAAGCATTAAGACCACTTTTATATGCCTGTACCTTGTATGCATTTTTTACATCATTGACATACTGGCTTACCGCACCATAATACCGTAGAAAGTAATCATAGTGATTATATGCTTCAGCATCCATACCTAAATGCTTTAATGAACGTGCTCTTCCTAAAATTGCTTCTTCATTGCTGCTATCCTCATTTATAGCAATATCAAACATACGTTTTGCTTTTTGTATCTCGCCATTTTTCAGATACAAATGCCCCAATTCTGAATATATCTTACTTCTATAGTTTCTGTCCATTGAAGCATGGAGCAGGGTTAATAATTGATGAGCGCTTTCTTCACTATAATTCTGCAACCAGTTGATGTGAGCTATACGTGCAAGTATGTTTTTATACATCTCGTCAGATAAATTCTTTCTGTTATTTTTCACCAGATATACATACTTGAGATAGGCAAGCCTGTTAAGGTTTAATTTTTCATAACATTGCCCTATATAGTAATAGGCTTCAATTGCTGTTTTAGTATCAGGATACCGTGCAATGATCTTTGTCAAAATGGTAACAGCCTGATTAATGGATTCTTTATCATTTCTCTCATAAATAAGCGTTGCTTCGGTAAGTAACTTTTTT
>JAKPOE010000021.1 GCA_029548025.1 Spirochaetota bacterium | reverse complement strand
TCTATTTTTCAGAGGTGTTCACAATGTACTATGACATAATAATGGCAGGATTTGGCGGACAGGGAATTCAGATTATAAGCCAGCTTGTTGCCGTTGCATCTATCAATAAAGGATTAGAAGTTACCTATCTGCCATCGTATGGTGTGGAAAAACGTGGCGGCAGAACCAATGTTTTTTTAGTTATCTCAGACAGGGAGATTGGCTCACCTGTTACCAACCACCCCCGCGCACTGCTTGTAATGGACCAAAATTCTTTTGATACCTATATTCCTATGTTACGCCCTGACGGATTACTTGTTGCAAACGGAAGCCTTATCAACACATCAAGTTACAAACGAGATGATATTGTATCATGCTGTATTTTTTGCAATGAAGAAGCAATAAAATTAGGAAATCCCAGGCTTGCCAATATGATTGCACTGGGTGCCTTTTTAAAACATATAAATTTTTTAACCATAGATGATATAAAAAACATTATGAATGAAGTTATACCGGAAAGGCTATCACATACCATAGACTCCAACATTCAGGCGCTACAGCATGGCAACACCATAGCTTAATGACGCTGTTTCTTCCTCTCAAGCTTATTTCTATACATTGTTTTATCAGCTCTTACCAGAATATCTCCTATATCAGCGGAACTATCGCTTATAAATATGCTTCCTATACTCAATGATAGCTGATATTCCCGTAAACTTTTAGCATTAAATTCATTGATATTTTCTATAAGTCGGTTCTGCATAATTTCAATATCATGTTTATTACAACCAATTGCCAGTATTGCAAACTCATCACCACCCATCCTGCCAATAATATCAGCATCCCTGAAACACAGTCGCATAATAGATGCAACATCAATTAAAGCCTTATCACCTTCATGATGTCCAAACGTATCATTGATGAGCTTCATATTATCCATATCAATATAAAAAATGGCAATCCCAAGCTCCTTACGTTTATTTATTTTCATCTGCTGCTCTGCTAACATCATAAAGCCACGCCGGTTGTACAGTCCGGTTAATTCATCTTTAAGTGCCATCTCCCGTAAATTTTCACGCATGGCAATAATTGGAGTTACATCAGTTGCAATGCACACTATCCTTTCCAATTTTCCAACTTCATTATAAATATTGGAGGTAGTAATGGTAAGATAGGCGTCTTCCCCCTGTTTATTTAATATGTGTATCTCAAAGTTAGTAACATCACCCTGTTGTATTTGCTCAATAAATTGGCGTATTTTTCTTTTATCCTCCTGCGGGTGAATCATACTTCTAAACCAATGTGTTCCTTTTAAATCTGATAGTGTAAATTCTGTTATTTTTTCAAAGTAATCATTGATAAAAATGATATCGCCCTGAATATTCATCTCAATAATAGCAGCGGGTATTCTCTGTACTAAATTTCGATAACGCTTTTCCGACTCAATTACTGCAAGTTCTGCATGTTTACGCTGTGTAACATCTCTTATAACAGCCATTACATGATTTGCCATAATAGGTACAAGCCTTGCCTCACGCCATCGTGATTCATCACCAATTTGTATTGTATATTCAATGCTTTGTATGGTATTTGTAGACATGGCATCATCTACAGCACTTGCATAAAGTGTTGCGATATGCGTTGGCATCACATCATAAAAGGTTTTCCCAAGCGTTTCTTCTCTCGTAGCATATAGTATTTTCTCATCACCATACTGGTAATCAACAATATAGCCATCTTTATCAGCTATTACATAAATATCAGGGAAGGCTTTCACTATTGCTTTCAAGTTTGTGCTACTCTTTAATAACTCAATCTCCATCTGTTTTTTTTGTGTAATATCTTCACCTGAGCTCATTGAAGCGAGTATAGTACCATTTGCATCGTATATGATTGTATTATGCCATGCAATGAGTTTTAATTCCCCACTTTTAGTAACTATAGGGTTTTCATAAAATTCGACAGGTTTTATATTCCCTTTCATTAGTTCAATAAAAGTTTTTTTCACATCAATAGCCACATCGTGTGGAAGGCATGTATCAAACCAGTCTTTACCCAATAATTCTTCAGAAGTATAACCTAATATTTCACATGCCTTGCTATTTACCAGTGTAATCTTCCCTTCAGGATTAACCAGCACAATCATAAATGGTGAAATGTCCAGATATTTCTGGAATGTATCACGCTGTTGCTGTATAATTTCCTGATATACCTTATGGTCAGTAATATCTGTAAAAATGATAACACAAAATTTAATCCCATTCAATGTATACCCAAAAAAATTGAATTGAAACCAGCGTGTATTTTCGTTGTGATAAATTTTACTTTCAAAAGAAATCAATGATTGTCTGCCCGATAGTATTGCTCTAATAGCATCAGAAAAACGTGATTTAGTTTCATCATATAAGCAACCCCCCTTATCACATAATTCAATGATATCATGGTGTAAACTATCTCCCGGTATTTCCAGTACTTCATTAACAAAACGCTTCCATTCGCTGTTTGCCATTATAATGCTATAATTATGATCAACGATAACTATCTGCCTTGGAATTGTATCAAGGATAGTTTGCACCAACATTTTACTTTTTCTTAACAATTCACCATCAGAAACATCACTATACAGGATGACATGCTCAGAATCAAATGGCACGCATATGCCATGAATCAGTATATTATTATTTTTAAGCGATAGTTCCTTAATATTAATTTTCCCCTTGATAGAAAATGCACTGACCATTGCATCAAACAGTACTTCATGATTAGAACATATTTCTTCTATTGAAGCATTTTTGATTTTATCTTCATTAAATGAATAATTTTGACAAAAGCTATTATTGGCAAAAACAATTGTACCATTTCTATTAATAATAATAGAAGGTTGCTGTATACAATCTAAAAATGAAAAGTTAATATTTCTTTTTTCATCCATAAAAATTATGCTGTACTATTTTAGTTGTTACTATAAAAATATTTAACGCATATCATAAAACTTACAATTTGTCAAATATAGATGCTATTTTTTATTTTAAAAATAGCATCTATTATTATACAGCTTTTTTACGGTATAGACTATAATTTATTAAGATTTCGATACAATCCCATTCAATAAATTTAATAAAAAAAGCGCATCATTACGTGATGCGCTTTATGAAACATTTGTAAACTATAAAAATTCATTATTCTAATGGTGCACCGGTAAAAATATGTTCACTAGCCTTAACAACTGCTGCCTCACCATCTATGATATAGTCAACCATGCCAAAGAATTTCTTAAACTCAGCCCCAAGATAAAATTGCGATGATAATACCTTCCCGTTGTAATATGCAGCTTCACTATTGTCCGCAAGCAATGCATTAAGATCATCTCCCTTCTTATCGCCAATTAGCTCTTTCATCTTTGGCTGTGTCAGGCTTAGCATCCATAAATGCATCCATGCCAATACAAACATTGACATAGCCTGCTGTAATGGAGTTGCACTGGCAAAAATGTGTAAAAATTTTCCTGCAGCCATCTGATCTTTAAGGTAACTTATTACTACATCAACTTTTTCTAATCCTTTTTGTACTACATCAACATATTTGTCATCAACAACGCCTTTAGCCCTATCGATAGTTTCCTGAACTCGTTTCTTGAAAACACTATAATTATACTGTTCTGGATTCATCAATATTTTTCGCATGGTAAGGTCCATAGACTGTATACCATTAGTACCTTCATAAATAGAAAGTATTTTAGAATCTCTTGCAAATTGTTCAACAGGATAATCAGAACAAAATCCATACCCGCCATAAACCTGAATAGCTTCTGATGTTATCTTCCATGCATTATCAGTATTACCAGCCTTGGTGATTGGAATTAAAATTTCAATCATCGCCTGCGCTTCTTTCTTTGCCTCACCATCAAGAGCATGTGCAAGATCTTCCTGATAACCAACATAATATGTAAGAAGTCTCATACCTTCAACATATGATTTCATCCATAACAACATCCGCTTAACATCAGGATGCTGTATAATACTAACTTTTGGTGCATCAGGATTGAGCATCTGGGATACATGAACACCCTGCACTCGATTACGTGCATAGGTAATAGCATGCATATAAGCAGCACTTGAAACAGCCAATCCCTGTAATCCAACATATAAACGAGCTTCATTCATCATCTGGAACATGATCTTCATACCCTGACGTTCTTTGCCCAACAACCATCCAATACAATCGCCAGTATCTCCAAAACTAAGTGAACATGTAGCTGAAGCTTTAATGCCCATCTTATGTTCAATGCCACTACAAACAACATCATTGAATTCCAATGAACCATCAGCTTTCACCCTGTATTTTGGTACTATAAAAATTGAGATTCCCTTTGTTCCTGGTGGATCTCCTTCAATTCGTGCCAATACGGGATGAATAATATTCTCTGGCATGTCATAATCACCACCACTTATAAATATCTTCTGCCCAATAATTTTATATGTTCCATCATCCAGTTTAATTGCTCTTGTTTTAAGATTACCCACATCACTACCTGCATCAGGTTCGGTTAAACACATGGTACCGGTCCACTGACCTGTTATCATTTTAGGAATATAGAGATCTTTCATTTCCTGTGTACCAAAATTTCTAATAAGGTTCAACGCGCCAATTGTTAAAGCCGGATACATTGAAAATGCAACACTACCTGCAGTAAAAAATTCTGTGCAGCATTGCCCAATTGCCTGAGGCATTCCCATACCCCCAATTTCAGGGTCATTGGCAAGCCCAATAAATCCTGCATCATACATAGCCTGCAATGCTGGTTTATAACATTCAGGTAAAATAACCTTCTTGGTATCAGGTTCATATTGAACACCAATTTTATCCCCTTCCATATTTGCAGGATATACCTGCTCAACTGCAATAGTCTCTGCCAGATTCAGTACATCTTCAAATGTATCTTTATCAAAATCAGCAAACATAGGATATTGTGTAAGTTTATCAACACCTAATACTTCAAATAAAACAAATCGCGTATCCCTTGTATCTACCAAAGGATTCAGCGACATTACTCCAGTTGCCATAATAAGACCTCCTGTATTACAATTTTAATATATGTATGATGGTATTATGTTAAATACCATAATAGCTGTATTCACGATATTTTTTTTATTTATTTTGTCAATTATTTGTTAACATATAATTTATGTTATTTACTGTTTATTTTTGTATGGCATGTTTAAACATATTATAAAAAAAAGACAGGTATTGATTACCTGTCTTTTTTTTTAAAATTTGTTTTAAAGCATCTCTTATTCGTTAAGCATCCCTGTAAATATTTCTTCACTTGCCTTAATAACAGCAGATTCACCACCAAGCAAGGCTTCAATTTTCCCAAAATATTTAGGGAATTCTGCACCCAAATAATATTGAGATGATAATACTTTCCCACTATAGAATGCTGCATCTGCATTATCTTTCAATAAAGCTGCTCTTTCTTCACCTTTTTTATCACCAACCAGCTCTTTCATTTTTGGCAATGTGATTGTTAAACTCCACAGGTGCATCCATGCTATTAGTAACATATACATCGCCTGCTGTAATGGTGTTGCATTAGCAAACAAATGGAGGAATTGACCAGCAGCCATCTGCTGCTTCATCATTTCTATCACTTTATCTAATTCCTGAACACCACGCTCAACTAATGCAATATATTTATCTTCAACAATACCTTTGGCTTTATTAATAGTATCAGCAATACGTTTCTTCAATATTGTATAGTTATACTGTTCAGGATTCATCAATATCTTACGCATGGCAAGGTCCATGGACTGTATGCCATTAGTACCCTCATAAATAGCAGTAATTTTTGAATTTCGCATCATCTGTTCAACAGGATAATCAGCAACAAAACCATATCCACCATAACACTGCATAGCCTCTGATGTGATAAGTACTGACATATCCGAGCATCCAGCTTTTTCAATTGGAGTAATAATTTCAACCAATCCCTGCGCTTCCTTCGCTGCATCTCCTTCTAATAATTGTGCAAGTTCATAATTCAGATACAGGTAATAAATCATTGCACGTTCCCCTTCCACATATGACTTCATCCACAGCAACATTCTTTTAACATCAGGGTGATTGATAATAGTTACACCCTTTGCATCAGGATTCAGCATCTGGGTTACATGGGCACCCTGTACTCTATTTTTGGAATAGGTTGTAGCATGCATATATGCCGCTGATGAAGTGGAATGAGCCTGAAGACCAACGCCCATACGAGCATAGTTCATCATCTTGAACATGATCTTCATACCTTTTCTTTCTTCACCCAATAACCAGCCAATACAGTTGTTATTATCGCCAAAGCTCAATGTACATGTAGCTGAACCTTTAATGCCCATCTTGTGCTCTATACCCGCACAGTTCACATCATTAAACTCACCTAATGAGCCGTCAGCATTTACCCTGTATTTGGGAACAATAAAGATAGAAATTCCTTTAGTTCCGGGTGGATCCCCTTCAATTCGTGCCAGTACAGGATGTATCATATTTTCATAATAGTCATTGTCACCTGAAGATATAAATATTTTTTGACCAGAAATTTTGTATGTACCGTCAGATTGGCGAACAGCTTTTGTCTTCAAAGCACCAACATCGCTACCAGCATCAGGCTCGGTTAAACACATAGTTCCACCCCATTTCCCTGAGTACATATTTGCCAGATACATATGTTTCTGTTCTTCTGTACCAAATGCTTCTATAAGTTCTGCTGCACCATGTGTTAAACCCGGGTACATTAAAAGTGGGTAGTTAGCTGCACAAAAATATTCATTACATGCCCATGCAATAACCTGAGGTATTCCCATACCACCCCACTCATCATCAATATCCATCCCACCAAAACCAGCTTCATAAAAAGCATCTAATGCTGGATGATAACACTTTGGAATAGTGACCTTTTTAGTTGCTCCATCATAATTGCAACCTTCTTTGTCTCCCTCCGCAAATGTAGGATATATTTGCTCAACAGCCATAGTTTCTGCAAGGTTTATCATGTCCTCAAACATGTCCTTATCAAATGCAGAATACTTTGGAAGCTTGCAAAGCTGTATGACATCCATCATTTCATAGAGAACAAAGCGTACATCCCTTGAATCAACTAGTGGATTTAACGCCATATAAAACCTCCTGATTTTAAATTATAACGCATGTTATATTATTACATTTTAACGTGTATGTTTAATTTATAAAACACAAACCATAACACAAGGTAACGTTATAATATGATATTTTTCTGTCAATAATGAAAAATATTTTTTTGTATAATTTATTTCAAACATACGAAAAATATATTTTATCGTATTAAAACTGATATGCAATAATGCTCTGACCCCTTTTTTACACCCACTGTGCAATGGAGTAGCGCTTTCGATACGCCTCCTCATACTGCAAAAAACGTCTCACCCGTTCACTGAAACTGTCCCCCAGTTGCAGAAAGTACTCATGATGGTCTATCGGTACACCAACATCAGCACCCTCCTGTACATAGGATTGTATGCTGCTGTAGCGATATTTTGTAGGACTATCGCACCGGCGCTTCCGTACCGGATTGAACGCTATGTACCACAGCAACCACAACAAATAATGAAACGCATCATGCGCAAACTGTACAATGATATCCTTATAGCGCTCAT
>JAKPOE010000015.1 GCA_029548025.1 Spirochaetota bacterium | reverse complement strand
CCACCTTTGCTTTGCATGGCATAATCAAAAAAACTTTGTTGCATTGGTCTCCCCCTCCCGTATAAGATTACCTGTTCGTATTATGTCTCTTATTTTTCTATTGCAAGCATTTTTTTAAAGATTTGTTCAGAGGTCTCAATTGTAAACAGCAGGTATAACATCAATTCTTCTGTTTGAAATGAAAATCATTTATGATTCCCCTGCATTAAAAAGCTGATGTCAAGCAATTTGAGCGCCCATCATCATAATTAATGCATGTTATGATACTTTTCCATAAATGTCCTAGGATTAATTATCCTGGACTTTTTAATGATTTTTAATTCCAACAAATCTTTATCACCTGTTATAATTAAATCAGCATCAATATATTGAGCAAGATATAAAATATTGTTATCATCTTTATCTTTACATAAATCTGGCATTTCACCTTCAGGTTGAATAAAACGAAATGCAGTTAATAAAAAATCCTTTACTCGCTTAAGTTCTTTTTTAGGAGTTTTAAATTTCGTATTTAATTTTTCAATTACTTCATTAACTATCCATTGGGAGATGAAAAGTTGATGCTTATCAATACAAATATCTATAACTCGAGAAGATAATCCTTGAGTAATAAAAGCAGATAAAATGACATTAGTATCTAATACAATTTTCATGAAAAATCTTTAAATATGTCTTCATCAGTAAAATAACCTGCCTTTTCGCCAAAGGGTATCAACATTGATCTAATTTCTTGAAATTCCTCATGTAAGATATACTTTTCAATTGCTTTTTTGACTAATTCACTCTTTGAAACATTAAATTTTTCAGCAGCTTTTTCGACTTTTTCTTTTAATTTTGAGTCAATACTTATTGTCAATATTTCTCTCATATACTTCACCAGTTTAAATAATTTATAGTTCAGTGTAATAAATAATATTACAGAAGTCAATAAATATTTTGTTTTTGAAGACATTATAGCTGGTTTCACCATTTTACTGTGTGGCATTGGCATTCAGTTTTTAGGATTATAAAAGTTGTAATACATCCCGGTTATAATCTTAGAAAATTTTTTTCCAAACAGCATAAAACATCTTGTCAGGAAACAAATGAACATGAAAAGGTATACTATTATTCATCTTTTTTTATATTATCCTTTCTGAATTGATTTGGCGAAACACCTGTCATCTTAGAAAAAACCGTACAAAAAGTTGTATTGGAATTAAACCCAACTGCAAAACCAATCGAAATGATTGAACGATCTGGTTCATCAACTAAAAGCTTTTGAGCTTCTTTTACCCTGAATTCATTCACAAATGTATTAAAATTCTTCTTAATATGCTCATTTAAAATTTCAGAAAGCTGATGTACTGTTATACCTAAATCTCGTGCCAGGTCAGGCAGGCTAAGCTCTTCATCAGCAAATGCCTTTTCATCTACCATTATCTCATAAAGCCGTTGTATAACACTATCAACATCCAATCCTTTGATTCGTGAACGCTCATAACGTGCTTTTAAGGCTTCATTCTTTAGCAACTTATTATAATCGGGAAGACGCTGTGTTACCAGATATACAAACGTCATGGCTGTATTGGCTAAAATTACTGCCCACTCAACCACCCTTAACGATATAAACACTCCTATAACATATACAATATTTGAAATAACTATTGACATCGCAAAGATGTATCCCCAGCGTGAAACGCCTGGTACTTTGTTCCAATTGCTCTTTTTCCATATATACGACGTCATAAAAAGGTTCTGCGACATAAATGAAATGAGATAGATATTGGGGAAGATAAAAAACAGGTACAATATTGTATCATAGAGCGATAGTTCATTAAATGTATGGCTAAGAATGGGCAATGCAGGAAAACAGGTATATCCACAGTCACTATCGATAAAAAATTGGATCATTATATATAGTAACGAAACCACTACTGGTGAAAATAAGAGGTAATATTTTTTTTGAAAGTTAAACAAACTTGACATTATCCATGTATACCGTATTACCATAAGCGGTGGAACGGTAAATACAATGGGTATGGAAAAGATACACACATAGTAACCAACGGCAGTGCCATCAAATAACCCTGAAGAAAATATGGAAATCTGTAACAACCAAATCCCCAGCCCTAAAAATGAAAATGCATAAATCCTGTTGATGGTTTCACTTTTCTTTTGTAAAAGCTGACCTATAGCAATAATCACCGAAAACGCAGCGCCATAAAACATAAAAAAATGTAAAATAGACTCAGCCATATATTACTCAAAATTTTATAGTTATAACATTGAAATATAGCGAACTTTCAATTGTATACACTTGAAAGATTTCAGGCATAATATTTGATATAATCATAACAGTTATTGAATACCATCCAGTCGAAATAATTGATATGGATGAGATGAAACTATCGGAGGTAATTATATGGCTCAGCATGAAAATGTCAATTATGAAAAAGAATTTGAAGAATATTTAAAACGCCAGAAGCACCTTGGACTCATGGCACTTGATCGTGCTGAAAAGTTTGGTGATTCAAAGATTGCAGTGCGTCATAAAGCGTATGGCACATGGGAAGCATTTACATGGAAGCAGTTTGGTGATTTAATAAAAGCTGCTGCAAAAGGTTTGCTATCTCTGGGCGTTAAGGAGTTTGAGTTTGTTGGTATTTTTTCAAACAACAGAGTTGAATGGGCTGTTGTAGATTATGCATGCTTTACCATCAGGGCATGTTCTGTACCGGTGTATGCTACCAACTCAGCCAAAGAATTGGAATATATTGTCAACGATTGCGGCATCCGGATTCTTTTTGTTGAAAAACAGGAACACTATGACAAGGCAATGAGTGTATTTGACAATTGCAAAACGCTGGAAAAGATTATAGTGTTTGATAGAAATACTAACATAGTCAACAGTGATAAAGTAATGCTCTTTGATGATTTTATTCAATTAGGGAAAAATTCTGGATTGGATGCTCAGCTACAGGAGCGATTATCAAAAGTACAGAGCGATGATCTTTCCACCCTGATTTATACATCAGGAACTACCGGCGAGCCAAAAGGGGTTATGCTTACCCATAAAAATTGGTTTGCAATGCTGTTTGGTACAGGATACCATATTACCGTTGAACCCACTGATGTAAACCTTGCATTTTTACCTTTATCACATGTTTTTGAGCGTGCATGGAGTTATTTTATATTGTGCAACAATGCGCAGGTTGATTACTGCCACGATACAAAAGCATTACTGGATTTTCTGAAAGAATCTCGTCCCCATTTCATGTGCAGCGTTCCACGAATGTGGGAAAAAATTCATGCTACCATCATGGATGGTATTAAGAATTCACCACCTGCTAAACAAAAGATATTCAACTGGGCTCTTGAGGTTGGCGGCAACTATCAGTATTTAAAAAAAGATAATAAATCCATCCCACTGGGATTAAGGCTAAAACATGCCATAGCCACCAAACTGGTACTGCATAAAATCAGAGATATTTTTGGTGGAAGGAATAAAGTATTTAATTGCGGTGGTTCTGCCTTTTCTGGTGAAATCAGCGAATTTTTCTTTAAAGCGGGTGTATTCATTTTACAGGGATATGGTTTAACCGAATGTTTTGTGATATGTGTATCCAATCCACATCGCAATAAATTTGGCACCTGCGGCCCGGTTGTTCCCCTGATGCAGGTACGAATCTCAGACGAAGGTGAAATACAGGCTAAGGGCCCCAGCATGACACAGGGATATTGGAATAAACCAGAACTCACAAAAGCCCTTTTTACACCGGATGGATGGGTAAAAACTGGAGATGTTGGATTTATTGACAGCGACGGATTCATTACCGTAACCGACCGACTTAAAGACCTATTCAAAACATCAGGTGGTAAATACATAGCTCCTCAGCAAATTGAAACCTTACTCAATGAAGATTTTTATTTTGAACAGGTTGCTGCAATTGGTGATGGCAGAAAATTTGTATCTGCATTAATTGTTCCTGCCTTTGAGCCACTTAAAAATTGGGCTAAAAGTAATAATATTCCATTCACATCACACGAAGACCTTATCAAACATCCCGCAGTTATACAATTTTATCGGGAAAGGATTGATGAATTAACAAAAAATTTGGGTCAGGTTGAAAAAATTAAGAAGTTTACTTTACTTCCCAATGAATTTACTCAGGAAAAAGGCGAAATAACCCCAACACAGAAGATACGCAGAAAAGTAATCAATGAGCATTACAAAGATATCATTGAACAGATGTATAAAGATTAAATCATCTTTAAAAAAGCTCCTGTGCACGCAGGGGCTTTTTTATTATAAAAATACCAGATATCCTGATACAGTATAAATCATTATAAATACATTGACATATTTATTGTTTTACTGTATAATTATTGACATCTTAACAATCTTTCATAATGTTATGCATATTAATATTTATACACTGGATGAAATTACAAAAACCTATGAAAATATAGATGACCATCTCTCGACACGACAGATTATCCGTAAATTTTCACAAAACAAAAATGATATACGGTTACTATCGCTTGAACTATGTAACCTATCACACTACAACAATATTTTAGATTTAGGGTGTGGTTACGGCTTTTTTACCGAAGCGCTCAACAACCGCATAGCTTCAGGCGCTTGCATAACAGGTGTTGATGTCATTGGCGGTGAAAACAAACGCATGTTTTTATCAACCTGTGTACAAAGCGGATACAATGCACAATTTATAGAAGATTCTGCACATATAATCTGCAATATTCCTGATAAAACATACGATTGCATTATAGCAAGTTATTCACTGTACTTTTTCCCTGATTTAATAAACCACATCGCACGTATCCTTACAAATGATGGAACATTTATAGCACTTACCCATAGTGAATTAACCCTTTCACAAATCACATCTATTTTTATTGAAAGTATTCACCATGTTATACCGCTAAGCGATAGCTCTCTCCATATAGCAAAATTATTTAAATCATTCTCTGCTGAAAATGGTTTTGTGCAGCTTCAGCCATACTTTGATTATATTATGTATCTGCGATATCCCAATAATCTTATATTTAAATCTTCAGACATTGACCACTGTATAAGCTATATACACAAAAAACAATATTTATTTTTCAAGGATATTGCTTTGTTAGATAGGGATGAATATGATGCATTAATCAATGATTTTTATAATCGTTTACGATGGCATGTATCATCATATAAGGATTTTATTGTCAACAAGGATGATGCAATATTTATTGCTCGCAATCCCGTTAAGCACATTAATGAATAATTTTATTGATGGTACAATACGTGTAAAATTGATAGTGAATAAAAAGCAATAAAATAGGTATTATACCATGGTGAAGTATATTTTGTTGTTTTATAAGGAACTCAATTATGAAGAAAAAACGCATCTACTGCAGCTTTTGCGGTGCACCCATAACGGCCCGTTTTATTGATGAAAAATATCGCGATCACTGCGATAATTGCAACACTACATTCTATGAAAATCCGCTTCCCGTTGCATCATGTATTGTCATTAATAAAAACCGTGAAGTACTTCTTGTGCTAAGGAAAAACGAACCATATAAAGATATGTGGTGTTTACCAATTGGGTTTGCTGAATCCGGAGAATCAATTGAACAGGCAGCTCTGCGCGAACTACAAGAAGAAGCAGGTGTTAATGGTGAGATAGTTCGTATTATTGATGTTGATACTGTTTCAAACTACTTTTATGGTGATTTAGCAATCATAACATTTGAAGTACAACAACTTTCTGAAACATATAAACCGGGTGATGATGCTGCTGATGCAAAATTTTTTTCCCTTGATAATTACCCGCAACTGGCATGGGAATCCAACGAAAAAGCTTTGCATAAATTTATTGATTTATATAAAGATATATGGACAATGATTGATTCATTAAAAACTATCCAACCTGATATAACCACCCATCATGATATCCCCAGAGAAAAATCAAAACAATATACATTTATTGCCAACATCATTGCATCAATGATTGATGATGAAATTGAATTGTTTACCCAGCAGTGGAAACGTGAGATGCCCAATGTTAATAATAATATTTTTCATTTTTTGATTTTTATCCATCAGATGGCGTTGCATACAATAAAACTATGGCTAACCGGCAATAGGATATGGAAAAATTTCAGGGAATTTTATATCATGGGAAAACAGTTAAAAAAAGAAAATATATCCTTAAAGGATATATTGAGTGCCATAGCTCTTAGCAGAAAATGTATCTGGATTCAGGCAATTGAAAAAAATATATTGCATTCACCACTGGAAGTGTACACAATGCTGGAGATTAATAACAGGATTATTTTGTTTTATGATAAGATTAGCTATTTTCTTATCAAGGGATATGAACATTCATAGCCTATTATTCACAGGGCATCCCATGAGGATGCCCTGTGTTATGTATCTTATGCTGATTGTCTTCGCTTTTTTTCTTTGATTTTTGCAAGCACCTTCTCCTGCATCTCTTTAGGCAGCGCAACATATTTATCAAATTCCATTGCATAATTTGCCCTTCCACTTGAAAGGCTTCGCAATGTTGTTGCATACCCAAACATCTCCATGAGTGGAACAAAACCATTGACCTTTTGGGCACCCTTTCTAAAACGACGCATTGACTCTACTTTACCCCTTCGCCTATTCAAATCACCAATAACATCGCCAATATATTCATCAGGGGTGTTAACCTCTATTTTCATCTGTGGTTCAAGCAATATAGGTTTAGCTTTCATAAATGCTTCTTTAAAACATATCGATGCACATGTTCTAAATGCCATATCAGATGAATCAACCGGGTGGAAACTACCATCAAGCAACACAACCCGGACATCAACAACAGGAAAATCAGCCAATATACCTTCTTCCATTGCTGCATGTATTCCCTTCTGAATTGAAGGAATAAATTCATTGGGTATTGCTCCACCTTTTATATGATCTATAAATTCATATCCTTTCCCGGGATTTGGTTCTATTCGCATAACACAATGTGCATACTGACCCTTACCACCGGTTTGCTTAACAAATTTTGTTTCCTGTTCTGCTTCAGCAGTTATTGTTTCTCGGAATGCAACGGAAGGCTCGCCAACCTGTACATTAAGTCCAAATTCTTCTTTGAGCCTATCAACCATAATCTCTAAATGGAGTTCACCCATCCCTGATATTATCGTTTCACCTGTTTCTTCGTCAACGCGCACATTAAATGATGGATCTTCAGTGGCTAATTTATGGAGAGCTATCCCCAGCTTCTCTTCTTCTTTTTTTGAAGCAGGCATAACCTGTAAATCAATAACTGATGGTGGAACATATATCGATTCAAGCAATAGCGGATTATTTGTATCACAGAGGGTATCGCCTGTTTTGGTAAATTTAAGCCCAATTAATGCTACTATCTCACCCGCTCCCGCTTCTGAAATTTCTTCTCGTTCTTTTGCATGTATTCGCATGATACGCCCAATACGCTCATATTTACCCTTGGTAGAGTTATATACCTGCATGCCACTTTGTAATTTTCCAGAATATATACGTATGAATGTTTGCTGACCAACATAGAGATCGTTGATTAGTTTAAATGCCAATGCAGCAAATGGTTCATGTGTCGAAGGGTGACGCGTATGAGTTTTTTCAGGATAATCAACATCAATACCAACTATCGCTCCACTATCAACAGGAGATGGAAGATAATCAACAACTGCATCAAGCAAAAGTTGAATACCTTTATTTTTATATGCAGCACCACAAAATACAGGCGTGATAAGCATCTTTAATGTAGCTTCTCGGGCTGTCTTTTTTATCAGTTCAGATGGCATCTCTTTTTCTGCAAGATAAAGCTCCATAATCTCATCATCAAAATCAGCCAGCTTTTCAATAATATGTTTACGCGCTTCCTTTGCTTTTCCTTTATAATCATCCGGTATATCCACAATCAACCGCTCGTTTTCCCTGAAAACTATCGCCCGTTGCTCAACAAGATCAATGCAGCCTTCAAAGCTGTCTTCAACACCAATGGGAATCTGAAATGGAACAGGGTTGGCATCAAGATATCTATCCATCTGAGAAACAACTTCATAAAAGTCAGCACCAACTCTATCCATTTTATTGATAAAAGCAATTCGCGGAACTTTATATCTATCAGCTTGATTCCATACAGTTTCACTCTGAGGTTCTACACCGCCAACAGCGCAAAATACAGCAATAAGCCCATCAATAACACGCAATGAACGTTCAACCTCAACCGTAAAATCAACGTGTCCGGGGGTATCAATAATATTTATGTTATGATCGTTCCATTGACATGATATGGAAGCTGAAGAAATGGTAATACCACGCTCCTGCTCCTGCTTCATAAAATCCATTACAGCCTGCCCATCATGAACCTCGCCCAATTTTCTGGTAACACCCGTAAAATATAAAATACGCTCGGTGACGGTTGTTTTACCTGCATCTATATGAGCAGCAATTCCAATATTTCTAATATTACGCAACGGCATATTTTACTCCTTATAAACTATAAAATATCTGTCAGCAAAATAATTTTAAGCTGAC
Source organism: Spirochaetota bacterium (assembly GCA_029548025.1). The sequence continues at coordinate 9,357 of JAKPOE010000015.1, read as the reverse complement.
CATGAAAACCAGTAGTAAATAAATTGATAGCTTTTTATTTAACCAGAGGAAGTACCACTACACTATGGTTGGTCATGGTTATAAAGATAGCAAACATGTCAACATTTTAAAAATTTTTTTTATATTTTTTAATAAAACTTACCATTTTTATAAAATTACCAACCTGTATGGCATTTTAACAACAATACTGGTGGCGATAGTTACTCTTAATGAACCTTTTTTAATGCAATAACTTCTATTTTATAAAACAACACAATTTTTTTTAAAATGCGATGGCAACCCTGTATCTGCTTAATAATATAGTCACAGTAACCCACTCACCCTTTTAGAATATCCTGATATGAATACAAAGGTTTTGAGCGATACAGTGCATAACCCTGTCAATAAATTTATAGCAAAACATTTTTCTGCTTGAAATATTTTAGCCGTGTAACTAAAAACTTATCATTTCATAACAGCAGTAAAGTATACCCAACATCACCTTTTCAGGAGGGAACATATATGGATAACAACGATAGGTCACTTTCCATCTTTGGAAATCCCATCCCCAAACACACCTATAATAAAGCAATGAAACAAAAAGCACGCTTTGCAAAAAAATTTGGCTTTAACCCCAATGATCGCTATGAATTGTCGGCACTACCCAATCCTATCTTAAAAAAATATTGTAATCTATACACTGTTTCACAGGAAGAAGGTTCTGAAATAGCAAAATCAAAATCTATTATTATTGGTACCATACGCATGGGATATGGTCATTATCGTATTGCTATGGCAATTGCTTCAGCAGCTCATTCAATGGGGATTGTCCCATACTGGTTTGATCTTTTATCATTTGATACAGCCGGTGCAAAAATCATCAAACATATGGATAACCTGTATTCATTTGGTTCACGCTTGTCACAGCAATTTTATCTTTTTAACAAGTTATACTGGGAGCATCTTACTGCCATTGGATTTAAAAAGCTAACATATAATGCTACTGACCAGGCAATGACTCAGCTATTTGCCAATATATACCAAAATTTGCCGCAATCTGTACCATTTGTTGCAACGCATGCATGGGCATCGCAGGCTGCTGTCCATGCCGGTACAAAAAAAGTCATTAATATGATCCCCGATAACTGGCCTCTTGCACTTCATCTTTCCGAAGGTGCCATCCATACAGTACAAACTCCATCAGCATACTTTGGTTATCGCACCCTCAAAAATATGGGTAAAAAAAACCAAATACTCAATCCAATGCCAAAAGATGATATTTATTACACCGGTCACTACGTTGATCATGAACTGGTTGCCAATGTTGAAAAGGATTGCAATGCTCGTTTAACCAGGCTTAAAAATAAAAAGCCGCGACGATTTTTATTAAGCATTGGAGGGGCTGGCGCTCAGCAAAAGTTATGCATGGATATTATCATGCACTGCATCCCACTTCTTGAAAATGAAAAATTAACACTCATCATCAACACCGGTGATCACAAAGCTATTTTTGATATGATACTTAATACCGGATTTAGTCCCAGAGTTCCAAAGACTTCCTATACACAATGGGCGGAAACTGAAAAACTGGTCAACACTTTAACCACAAGGGATGTACCCGGATTGCACATTGTATATAATGAAGATATTTTTTCAGCCGTTTATGCCACCAATATACTCATGAGAGTATGCGATTGTCTTATAACCAAGCCAAGTGAGCTGGCATTTTATCCAGTTCCCAAGCTGTTTGTTGCCCATGTAGGTGGGCATGAAATGTGGGGAGCAATACGAGGCGCTGAGATTGGCGATAGTACTGTGGAATGTGAAACCGTACAGCATACATTGCAAGCAATGGATTTATTAATCTATGATGATGATTTACTGACACTGTATTGCAATAATATTATCAAAGCAAAAAGTATTGGTATTTACAATGGCGCTTACGAGGTAATCAAATTGGCTTTTGGAAAATAGGCAATATAATAAAAATAGAGTACAGTTGCAGGATTGTAAACTAATCCTGCAACTGTTATGGTAATTACATACCGGGAATAGAGGTAAATACTCCCCGGGGGTCTACATCATTTCGTATTATTTCCAGAATTTCTTTTGATGGAACTTCAGTTACCGGTATGTCACCTGCTGGTTTAACAAGCTCAAATCCACATGCAAGCTGACATAAATCAAAAGATACACCAGGATGCAATGATTTTACACGCATTCGCTTGGTTTCTGGTTCAAAATCAAACACTGCAGCCTGCGTAATTACTGTTACAGGACCTTTGCCCAGTAAACCTGCTTTCTGCCTGCTATCACCACCGTCAATAAATCCTGGCGAAGTAATAAAATCAACCCTTGGAACAAACTTTTGAGGTGACTGCAATCCAACAAGGATCATGTTTTCAGCAAGCGAAGAAAGATCATTATTGCCGCCTGAACCTGTTAATCTATGATCAGGTTTTAAAAAATCTTTCCCAATCATGTGAGTGTTAACATTCCCATACATATCTATCTGTGCAAAGCCTAAAAATGCCTTGTCAACATAACCATTATAAATCTGACCAAATGAATACGACATCTCCAATATTAACGGTGATTTGCGCCATGTTGCAGGACCACCCACCGACCATGGCATGCCACCTTCCATGGGGTCCTGAGCACCTGATTCATAAACAAGTACTATATTGGGAGCATGAGTTTTGCGAGCCAGAATACCCGCTACCATTGGTAATCCAGTTCCAATATACACAACTTCATGATCCTTAATCTCTTTTGCTAATACATATGCTAACAATTCCAGCGGATTCATTGGTTTATCTGATCTATTACCCATAATTCCTCCTTATGTTCAAATAGTAATAGTTTATAGTTATTATACATTTTAATAAAATTTCATCTTGGTGATATCTTCTGGCCAATCACCCTGAAATTCTTCATAATTGAAATCAACACCTTCATCTTCATTATCATATTCTTCGGCTTTGGTTAATCTTCGTGATTCAGCAATCCACTTTGATCCACCTAACTTTTCAATGAATTCGTATTGATCTTTAACGCCGAATACCCAGTAATCAAGAAATTTCTGGAAATTTTCATCTGACTTCATTCCAAACCTGAAAGCCATTTCCCACCACTGTCGTGACCAGTAATAACATCCAGGCATCTGCCCGGGGACAGCACCATACGGAAGTTCAACCACTGCATCAACATACATAGCAGGAATAGATACGCCTTTATTATTATTCCTGATATCACTTTCTGGAACTATCTCTTCAGCGGTAATTATAAGCTTGCGAGTAGCAGCTGCCATTGCAATGTCGTTTATTGCCGGACCAAAAAACCGTGCATTCCCTTTTTTATCTGCCGCATGTACATGTATAATAGATACATCAGGGTATATTGCGGGAATATACGCAACAGGGTCAGGATCACTGCGCATTGGATTTTGCATTACCTTTACATAGGGATTATATTTTATCATATCAGAGCCTAAAAGCTGCTTGCTGAAAACGCCCGGCAATCCTAACTGCGCTGCTTTAAACCCTTGAGCCATTGTGCCATGACTCCATTCAGATAAAATTGTTACCTTACCTGCCTTTAACTGCCGTGTGTAATTTCTGTCAATCCCCCTCATCTCAGCGCCAAGGTACGAATTGTGCGAATATCGCGCGCATCCTGCATTAATCATGTACGAATGATTGGTATTGGGTGAACTACAAAACTGCAAATTCTTCTTTTGCTGTCGTATAACCTCAAAATATGATTGGATTGAGGTTCGTACATAACAAAAACCACCATCAGTCATGATATCATTATCATGTACATACTCTGCAACAGCCTCTTTCAGTGACATCCGCTTATCTTTACGTGATCGATCCTTGCTTAGATGCCACTTTCGAGCATGCTCAAAATCTATCAACCTCTCAAGAACAGAGGTATCTGTAATTTTGAGATTTTTAACTGCTTCTTCATTAAAGCTGAATTTTCCCATTTACATCCTCCTGCAAATATAAAGTATTTCAAAAATCCATTATATATCAATAATTATAACATACAATTTTATATATTACAAAATTTTCTATTCATTAAATAATTATATGTTATTCATTATTGTTATTTACTATATATTATTTTGTACTTATTATTTTATATAATTTTTGTCAATAGTTTTGTGCATAAAATATTGATATATAATTGTAATATGTATGTCATAGTATAATTTATAACATCAGGAATTTATGTTATCTTTTATTATATGTAATTATCAGTATATTTGTTTATATATATTTATATATCTATATGTTTATATATATTCATCATTTTATGATACTATCATTCTTTAATTCTTTCCCTGCGTGAAAGTATTGTATCGGGGTCTATTTCACCAACATGCTCTACAATATAGTCCGGCTGGTATGGGAACCTATCTACCATTGCCAGTGTTGTAACACCCGACAGCACAAGCACACATGTCATACCAGCCTCAGATCCGCCTAAAATATCAGTATCCATTCTATCTCCAATCATGAAACAGTTTGCTGAGTGAACATTTAACTTTTTACGTGCCCAGTACATCATTGCAGGATTAGGCTTCCCTAAAAAGTATGGCGTTACAGCAGTTACTTTTTCTACTGGTGCAACAAGAGCTCCACATGCCGGTACAGGACCCCTGTCAGTTGGCCCGGTCAAATCCGGATTGGTTGCAATAAACTTTGCTCCCTCCTGAATAAGATAGGTTGCTTCAATAATACGGGAATAATCATATTCCTCCGTTTCGCCAATAATAACATAATCAGGATTTTTATACGAAATGACAATACCATTTTTTTCCAATTCCTGTATTAATCCTCTGCCACCAATAACATATGCTGAGCAGCCAGGCTTTTGATATACCAGAAAGCTTGCTGTAGCCATAGCTGAGGTATAGAATCGTGATTCATCAACATCAAGACCCAATGTAAAAAATCTTTCAGATAACTCTTTAGGTGTATAATATGAATTATTGGTGAGGAATAAAAACGGAAAATTACCTTTTTGAAGATTGCCAATAAAATCTTTTGCTCCTGAAATTAAGGAATTACCTCGTACAATAACACCGTCAATATCAATTAAAAACGACTTTTGATAACCTCTATCTGTCTTCATATAGTACCTTAACGTAATACCTTTAAAAATTGCTGACCAATTTCAAATGGTATGGGCTTACCATCTGCATAGTATCCCATTACTTCCTGTTTATCGCCATGGAAATCACTGCCACCTGAAATAAGCAAAGAATATTTTTTTGCAATTGCTAAAAATTGCTCCACATCCTCAAGGCTATGCATTGCTGAATATACCTCTATCCCCTGAATACCCCCATCAAATAAATCTTTTATCAGGCTTTCGCCTTCAGCCCATGAACCAAAACCTAACGAAATGGGATGCGCAACAATAGGGATGCCACCACTATCTTTTATAAGTTGTATTGCTTTATAAAATGTTATCTTATCTTTTTTAACATAACCAGGCTTTCCTTTCACCATGAAATTAACAAAAACATCTTTTACATCTGAAGCGTATCCTTTCTTTACCAGTACACGTGCCACATGCGGTCGTCCCGGTGAGTTGCCAACGGCTTCCTGTTCCACCTCTTTATCAGAAATATCTATCCCATGTACCTGTAAGTCGTTTATTATTTTGTATATCCTGTCTTTTCGTAACTTTTGCAGGTGCGACAGTTCCCTTTTTAACTCTTCATTGCTATGATCAATCCCCATCCCAACAAGATGAAATGATCCATGAGGATACTCAATGCTGAATTCGATCCCTGGTACTAATGTAAACGATTTTTGACGTGCATAACAAAGCGCCTCATCAAGTCCATCAATGGTATCATGATCAGTTATTGCAAGGATTTTGACACCATGCTCAATAGCATAATCAATAATTGCACAGGGTTTATATATGCCATCGCTTGCAGTAGTGTGACAATGCAGATCAATAAGCTCCATTCATCATATCCTTTTATAGGTGTAATGGTATATAATAGCACAGAAGAAAAAAATTGCAATCATTATTGTTTATCACAAATAGTTACACTGTAAACTCAGAGCATGGCAGCGGAGATGTTATATGCAATAACCGTTTAAGAGATAGAGCATTAAACACCGCATACGCATTGACATCATTATCAAAATAACAATAGGTATTTTTATTCCATGCAATAATCTTGTTTGCCCACTCTTCAAGCTCCCGCATGGTGTATTCTGATGCATATAATTTTTTTGAACCATGCAAACGTATATAGACAAAATTGGCTGTAACCACCTCATGATAAGGGTATCGCGAGGCAGTATCTGCAATGCACCATGCAATATTATGCTGCTGTAATAATGAAAAACAACTATCGCACAACCATGAACTGTGGCGTGCTTCAATAGCATAGCGATAGTTATGGGGAAGAAGCAATAGAAAATCACCAACAAGTTGTTCATCAAACTTCAGCGATGGTGGTAATTGTATAACAATAACACCCAATTTATCCCTCAACAATGATGCTGAAGTAACACAGCGCTGTATTGCATCGTCAACATGCAAAAGCCTTTTTATATGAGTAATATATCGCGACAATTTAAGGCTATAGCAAAATTCATTGGGCACCCTGTTATACCAGCTGGTATAGGTTGCATCCTTAAATTGCCGATAGAAGGTGGCATTGATCTCAACAGTGGTAAAGATGGATGCATAATATTGTAGCCACCTGTATTGTGGAACAGTTTCAGGATAAAACAATCCCTTCCAGTGCTTATAGTTCCACCCCGAGCAACCGATGTAATATTGTTTGTTCTCTGTTATCATTGCGCAATTGCCCTTTAAAAAACATCAAACTATTGATACTATAATCTATAAAGCAAAAATAGTGTATACAATGTCATGGATTATTCAACAAAATTCCATACAATTCCCCCCCCTTTCGTTCAAATGGGGGAATAAGGGGGGTTATCAGGGCTCTGACCCCATTTTTTATGTCACTCCTACAGGATTAAACTGCAAAAACTGTTATGAAGAACACAAACGTACTTTTTGCTAATAAACTCCTCCACACAATTTCCACCTTTTATAAAGGGGGGAATACAGAGAGGGGTATATTATTATCACGATAATAAATAGTTGTGCACGGAGGCACGGCGTATGGTGAAAAACTGTCATTCTGAGCGAAGGATCTTGCCCTTTTTGCAAAAGTGAAATAATAGATTCTTCAGGACTGCGACCTTCAGAATGACAGTAGTATCCAATGACATTCTAAATGCAGCGAAGAATCTCTCTGTTTTGTTAAAACATAGATTCTTCAGTCGCTGGCGCTCCCTCAGAATGACAGTGGTATCCAATGACATTCTCATTCGAAGCTACGAAACATAGTGACAGTAAAATCTGTTATCGGCAGCTTCGTTGCACGCAGGAAATATTCAATACAACAATACATTGTCACAGGCAACAGGTACCTTACCAGTAACTATCGCACATGCTATAGTACTATAATGGCTTATATCAATACTGGCACTATAATGTCTTGACAAAATGGATATACTGCTCATTACAGTATGTAAAATCTTTATACATTGCGATACTGATATGGAAATTCCACCGGCAACAAATTTTATTGAAGAGATTATCAACGAAGACCTTAAAAATAATGTCTGCACAGGTGTTATTACACGCTTCCCACCAGAGCCTAATGGCTATTTGCACATTGGACATGCAAAATCAATATGCCTTAACTTTGGTATTGCTATAAAGTACAATGGCAGATGCAACCTGCGTCTTGATGATACCAACCCCGAGAAGGAAGATGTTGAATTTGTTGAATCTATTAAGCATGATATTCAGTGGTTGGGATTTAACTGGTATGGCGAGGTGCGCCATGCTTCAGATTATTTTCAACAGCTGTACCTGTGGGCAATAGTTTTAATAAAAAATAATAAAGCGTATGTTTGTGATATGAGTGCCGAAGAGATTGCAGCCACACGGGGAACACCTTCGCAGCCGGGAAAAGAAAGCCCTTACCGCAATCGCAGTGTTGAGGAAAATCTTGATTTATTTGAGCGCATGAAAAATGGTGAATTTCCAGATGGATCAAAGACGCTGCGCGCAAAGATAGATATGTCTTCACCCAACATGCACATGCGCGACCCGGTGATGTACCGTATAAAACACGCAACCCATCATCGCACCGGTGATACATGGTGCATATACCCCACGTATGACTGGGCTCATGGGCAATCGGATTACATTGAAGGCATCACTCATTCAATATGTACATTAGAATTTGAAGTTCATCGTCCATTATATGATTGGTTTTTAGATCAGATAGCATCCGGTCAGCGTCCCCGACAGATTGAGTTTGCACGTCTTAATTTAAGCTATACTGTCATGAGCAAGCGTATGTTGCTAAAATTAGTACAGCAAGGGTACGTTTCAGGATGGGATGATCCCCGCATGCCAACCATTGCTGGGTTGCGCCGGCGGGGTTATACGCCTGATTCTATAAAAATTTTTGCAAGGACAGTTGGTGTTGCAAAGAAAGATAGCATGGTTGATATAGCCCTTTTAGAACACTGTATCCGTGAAGACCTTAATACAAAAGCAAACCGTGTAATGTGTGTGCTTAATCCGTTGAAGGTCATTATTACAAACTATCCTGAAAACCAGGTTGAATATGTTGAAGGCATCAATAATCCCGAAAACCAGGTTGCAGGTACACGAAAAATTCCATTTTCACGGATTATCTATATTGAGCGCGATGATTTTATGGAAAATCCTCCAAAGAAATATTTTAGATTATCACCGGGAAGCGAAGTTCGCTTGCGATACACCTATTTTATACAATGTACTGACGTCATAAAGGATGCCAGCGGCAATATCATTGAACTGCATTGCACCTATGACCCACAAACAAAGGATGGCTATGCTCCCGATGGCAGGAAGGTAAAAGGAACCATACACTGGGTAAGCGCTCACCATTCACTGCCGGTTGAAGTGCGCCTGTACGATAGATTGTTTACCAGAGAGGATCCTTCACAGGTTGATGATGGCAGCGACTTTACTGATTATATTAATCCTGATTCATTGAAGACTGTTCATGGATTTATAGAACCATCGGTTGCTAATGCTAAAGCATTTACCAATTTTCAGTTTGAACGCCTGGGTTATTTTACCGTTGACCCTGATTCACATGATAACAATGTAATATTTAGCAGAACAGTTACATTAAAGGATACATGGGCAAAAATAGTACAAAAAGAAGGGTGATTGTTTCAAAAGTATTGACAAAATTTTTATCAGAATAAACATTGTGCTATAAAGGTGTTATGGTGTTGTTTTGCCCGGTGGTGTAAT
>JAKPOE010000324.1 GCA_029548025.1 Spirochaetota bacterium | reverse complement strand
TTTTGCCAATCCATATAGGTCCCAGACCCAATGCTGAAACCTGAAAGGTATACCAGTAGCAAAGTCCGTAAAATCCTAAAATTTCTGCATAGTTAACAATCCTGTAGGTATCCCATCGGCTGTTTTTATCGCCATATTTTTCTGGAGTAAAGAACTTTGCAAATATCTGGTTATCCTTTTGAAATTGTAAAAAGTCATCATACCACACATAGTTGTGATCGTCATCCAGAATCTTTTTTAACCCCTTGGTTTCAAAAAAATCAATTGTTTTGCGCATAATCTCTTCTGACTCTTTGTCAGAAAACTGCGCACTGTACTTCTTTGGATTTAACAGTATCATACCCCACCTCTATTCAAATTATAGTTACAAATTTGAATATATCATGCACCTGATGCATTGTACAGAAAAAATTACACCGTTATGTATTTTTTTAAACAACTTATTTCATAAATTGTTTACCTGTGTTTTGGGCGTGCCCCTGCCAACAGTCAAAATCATCATACCAACGGAACACCACCTCTATTCCCTCTATGCATAATCCCGCTGATATTATGGCAGGGTCGGGCTACTGCAGGCTACGCTATCGCTTCGGCCACGGGCATGTATAGTATAAAAGCTTTCACATTATCTATCAATACCAATCCGTAATGCCTATGTGTCTCTACAAATAAACGCCCGTGGCTGCTTTTCAAGCACCTTGCGTATCCCTCACGCAAACTATCGTGCTAATGGAATTACCCTGTCTTTTATCCTGCCGCTTTCCACCAGTTCCATAAACTCTTCAGCAATCTGCTGTCCTAAAGCAACCGTTTCATTCCAGAATAACAATCGCCTGCTATCGTCACCTGCAAAGGTATAGAAATCCTTGCGGTCAGGTATCTTTTTATACCTCAGCGACGCAATAGCTTCTTTTGACGGTGAAACCATACACACATTTTCCAATGCATGGTGCGGCTTTCTATACTTTAGTGGTTTATCAAACCATCCCGGAATAATCCTGTCACTGTAATGAGGATACAGGGCAATATAGTCACCCGGTTCAAGCGGCAGGTCCTGCTGATAATCAACAAGACCGCCATCCCGTAGTATATGCGTTTTTCCCTCATGCTGAAACACAACGCCGTTCATAACAAGAGGGATGGAGCCGGATGCCAATACAGCTTTTTTAAGGTTGTTGTTGTTCAACGGTATGTACTGCGTATGATAGTTTTTCCACTGTATAAATGATGGAAATTCACGAGCATCATAAAAGGCAAACCTATCAAAATGCAATCCAACCAGCTTTCTGCTCACCATATTGGTTATTGCATTAATTCCCAATCCAGCACCCAGACGGAATGTATCCTCATACTGCAAAAGATGCCGTGAGCGCGCAGTGATAATACAAAGACGTTGTGTGGGATGCTTTACAATCTCATCCACCTTGCTATCGGGCAAAAATTCTTCAAGAATTGCTACCGTTTCGGCAGTTATCTCCTCACGGTCAGGTTTCATTGAATATTTTTGTGCAAAGTAGCGTTCTTTAAATGCTTCAATCCCCTGCAATCCATCAGCAAGCGACAATGCAGCAAAACGCCATGTTGCAATGGATGAGCCAATCATGTACACAGGATTTTTCCTTTTTTGTAAAAATGATTTATACAGTGCTTTATCAAGCCCGTACAGTATAATCCATTTGGGACCACCTGCAGCACCAAGCATACACCTAATTCTTTCTTTTTGTATTCCTTCATCTTTAATAATGGCGTATGCCTTTGCACCTGCCTGAATTGTACATATATTCTTCATAACAACCTCTGTGATAAAATAATTATAAATAACACTGTTATCATATTTTTACCTGCAGGCAAGAAAAAAATTTATAGTACACATCCATGGTCATCGGAAGTTTCTGATAGTTTTCTCATTAGATTGTATCATTATATTGTTTTTTTTGTTGAAAACAATTATCGAATCTACGATAGTCTATAGTCATGATAGTATACGTTTATTAAACAACCAACATAAGAATGAGTATATTTTCCTCATACATAATAACTTAATTATCAAAATACTCCAGGACCACGGAAAAAAAGATATATGAAAAAATCCATAGTTTTAACCATTATTGTATTATTATGCATAAGTTGTTCAAATCCCCATGGTACATACGAATTACAAACATCATCTCCCCAACTCATCTCACAACTTGAAAGATTTTCTTATGATAAGTATAATCTTATTGATAATAAAATGTATACATCATGGCAGGTACGTAATAAAAATAATTGGCATTTACAAATTCCTCACGGGGCGGAAGCCTAAGATGCGAAACGTATCATTTGGATAGCCATAGTTACAAACACTGGACTCCATAAGGTCTGCATCATAGTTCCAGCTGCCACCGCGAATAATCCGGAATACCCCATAATCATCAATGTCCCAGTCAAAACACCACTCCCATACATTCCCGCTCATATCATATAATCCCCATGCATTTGGCAATTTAGTGCCTACAGGATGCGTCTGTTCGTCTGAATTAGCATTATACCAGCAATAATCACCATTTACATTGTCACCCCAGTAATACCTTGTTGTTGTGCCCGCACGACAGGCATATTCCCACTCTGCACTCTCCGGCAACCGAAAGCCGTTCCCTCCATTAATTGTTACTGTCCATTTTATTGTATCACCAGTATTCTTATTCTCAGGGTCTTTGTGAACCTTATCAATAGTATAATACGGTTTACATCCTGCTTTAATGCTTAGCTTATTGCAAAACTCAACAGCATTGTACCAGTTTACCCGTTCAACCGGATTATCAGGATTCCCTTTGAAATAACTTGGATTTATTCCCATAATTGATTCATATTGCTGCTGCGTAACCTCACACATAGCCATCCAGAATCCATTCACTTTTACTTTATTACCACCCTGCATGAAACTTCCCGCAGGTATCTTCACAAAGGCAATACCCTCTCTTACCTCAACCAGACCTTTTTTCTTCAAATTTGATGATAGGTATATCTGCTTAACGGCTTTTTCCTGACTTACAGCAGTATCTTCATAAACAAAAAGAATGGCTATATATGTTATCATCACCACAACCATAAGTATGTGCCATCTATTAATGATTATAGGTAAAATCATTGCATCCTCCTTTGCTCATGACTGTTTCTGATTAATAAAATTGACTATTCTTTGATAGAACAATAGAAATGCTCTAAGCTGGATTTCTAAAAAGTCAAGCTAAAACGTACAAGAATTTTAAGAAATAATTAAGGAAAACAAGTTGTACCATAATAACAATCCAATTACTTTACAAATATTTTTTTTAATAGAAAACGCTCTATTTATAGTCATTAATAGAGCGTTTACAGCATAATACCAATTATTGTAAAACTATCAATCAATAATTGGTATGAACCCTGTTTCTTTTACTATAGACTGCCCTTCAGGGGAAAGAATAAAATCAATAAAGTTTTGAGCTGCAGGTTTAATTTTTACATCATTTACATACATATACAGTTTACGAGCGATGGGGTACTTACCTGATTTCCCATTTGGGATGGTTGGCTCAACGCTATTTACAAACAAAACTTTTACTGTATCATTAAGATATCCATACCCAACATAGCCAATGGCTTTTTTATTCCTTGCAACAACCGATAAAACTGCTCCATTTGATGCTTGAAGCAGCGCATCCTTGCGCACCTCAACATTTTTCATTACCTTTGATTCCCATACTTCATAGGTTCCCGAGCTTGAATCCCGTGAAATAACAACAATAGTTTCATCATTACCACCGACATCATTCCAATTTTTTACTGAACCTTCATAGATAGCCTTAAGCTGATGTAAAGTAAGATTTCCAACTGGATTAGAAGGATGCACAATGGGAACAATCATATCATAGGCTATTGCCACTCCCTTGATTGTTTCACCTTTTCGTTTAGCCATCTCCAATTCTACTTCATGCATTTCACGTGATGAATTAGCTATATCACAACTCCCATCAATCAACGCCTTTATACCATCACCTGAACCCGTACCTGACAGTGAAATGACAACCTTATTCTTCTCATAAAAAACTTCGGCAGATCTCTGAGCTATAGGGAGCACTGTCGTTGAACCTTTAACAACCACTTTCTCTTTAGCTTCTTTTTTGCACGCCAGCATAAGTAATCCAACCGAAACAATCAACAGTACGGATATCACATAATTTTTAATTGCCATTTTTTAACCTCCATAAAAACTAAAATTATCAACCTCACCTCAGCCTCTCTTCTTAGCAAGATGAGGTGAGCGATGTTCCCAATTTGCATCATTTTCATACCCTATGCGTCAATGCATCACAGACATCTTCTAACCATTCTGCCAAATTCTATTGACTTAGTTGTCCAAACACTATTTTAACTACACATAATAGATTACTATAATAACAATTCAATTACTTTGCAAATATTTTTTAAACAAAAAACGCTATATCAATATGCATCAATATAGCGTTTACAGCATAATACCAATTATTGTAAAGCTATCAATCAATAATTGGAATAAACCCAGCTTCTTTCACTATTATTTGCCCTTCATTTGAAAGGATAAAATTAATAAACTGCTTTGCCTCAGGTTTAATTTTTACATCATTTACATACATGTACAGTTTACGAGCGATGGGGTACTTACCTGATTTGCCATTTGGGATGGTTGGCTCAACATTGTTTACATAAATACCCTTCACGGTCTTATCAAGATATCCATAGCCAACATAGCCAATGGCTTTTTTATTCCTTGCGACAACCGATAAAACCGCTCCATTTGACGCTTGAAGTAACGCATCCTTCCGCACTTCAGCTTTTTTCATTACCTTTGATTCCCATACTTCAAATGTTCCCGAGCTTGAATCACGGGACACTACCACAATCTTTTCATTGTTTCCGCCAACCTCTTTCCAGTTGGTGATAGTTCCTTCATAGATAGCCTTTAGCTGTTCCAGTGAAAGATTCTTTACCGGATTGGATGGATGCACAATGGGAACAATCATATCATAAGCGATTGCAACCTCTTTTATCTTTTCACCTTTTTCTTTAGCCATAGCAAGTTCTTCCGGTTTCATCTCTCTTGATGAGTTGGCTATATCACAGCTCCCATCAATCAACGACTTTATACCATCACCTGAACCCGTACCTGAAAGACTGATAATAATCTTTGTTTTGTCATAAAACACCTCAACTGCCTTCTGTGCAATTGGTAATACTGTTGTTGAACCTTTGATAACAACTTTAGCATCATTGCCTTTAGAAAATCCCATTGATACTGAGAAGACAAATGCTGTTATCATTAACACCAAAAAACTCTTAACCTTCATAAAAGCCTCCCTGTAAACTATTAATGAGAAGATTTTGCAATCTCCATTGGTTGTATAAATAGTCATGCATTGTTAAATTTTTATGAAGAATCAATTAATTTTATGTTTTTTTATGTATTATCGATAAATCTTAAAAAACCACCTTTTCATGTGATTAATCATTGAAAAAAATGGTTGGCAACTATTTTCTGATACAATTGTATGAATAATTACTATTTTAGAAACCCTATTATGCTAATGAAAATGGATAAACATCTTCCAATCACAATCCAGAAGGGCTACTATAGAAGAATAACGTCTTTATTTTTAAAAAAAATATATGCTTTTATACATGACTTTATTATAAATTGTCAGTATTTATTTTATTACTTAAAAATAATTTTAAATTGAAATGAGGTACACCCCGCCGTCTTCGGCGCCGGGGTGTACATTTATTATTATATGTACATAATTTTCCGTTTTGGAATTAACAGTTATAAATCTTTACATTTTCTTTACAATTTCATAATATATTATTTATAATAAGATGGGTTATTATTAATATTAAGAATAATAACGGTGATATATGTCTGAAAAAGAAATAAAAGTCCAAGCAAAAAATCTTTCGTTTTACTATGGTAGCAGTCAGGCGCTTTTTGATATAGACCTCACTGTATTAGCTAATTCGGTAATGGCATTGATTGGCCCTTCAGGCTGTGGTAAATCAACATTTTTACGTTGTATTAACAGAATGAATGATATAATACCGTATACGCACATTGCTGGAGACATGACCATTGACGGTGAATCCATTTATACTATAAAATATGATGTCACTCAGCTCAGGCGCCGTGTTGGCATGGTATTTCAAAAATCAAATCCATTCCCAAAATCTATTTTTGATAACATCGCATATGGATTAAAGATTAATGGCATAAAAGATCGCTATATCATTGAAAAAACAGTTGAAGATTCTTTAAAACGAACTGCATTGTGGGATGAGGTTAAAGATAGGCTTAATGATTCGGCAATGAGCTTATCCGGCGGGCAGCAGCAGCGGTTATGTATTGCACGCACTATAGCAGTGCAACCTGAGATAATACTGATGGATGAACCTGCATCAGCGCTTGACCCAATTTCAACACAAAAGATTGAAGAGCTTATTCAGGATTTAAAAAAGCAATATACCATAATTATCGTAACACATAACATGCAGCAGGCAGCCCGGGTTAGCGATTACACAGCATTTTTTTATATGGGCAAACTCATAGAAGTTAATAAAACCGAAGTGATGTTTACCAAACCCGATAAGCAGATGACCGAAAATTACATCACCGGAAAATTTGGTTAATTATTGCACCTAAAGGAGATAACAATGTCTACTCATTTAGAGCAGGAACTTAATGAGCTAATACGGAAGATACTGGAGATGGCAGATATTGCCATCGAAGCAGTTGAAGATTCAGTCCAATCACTAAAAAATATTGATGTCAAATTAGCTGAAAAAGTTATCCAGAAAGATACTGCCCTTGATACATTAGAGGTTTTTATTGATGAAGAGTGTGTAAGAATCCTTGTAACAAAGCAGCCCGCAGCAGCAGACTTACGGCTTATTTTAGCACTATTTAAATCAAACACTGATTTAGAAAGAATAGGTGATTTTGCAACCAACATCGCAAAAGAGACAATACGGTTAGAGGGCAAATCACTGCTTAAACCGCTTATTGACATCCCTCGTATGGAAAAAATTTGCATCGATATGATAAAACTGGCGTTTAGAGCAATCACCGAAAAGAATATTGATTATGCAAAGCGATGTATAGATATGGATAAAGAGGTTGACGAGCTTAATATGCAGATCAACCGTGAGCTGTTTAGCTTTATGGTAGAAAATCCTGCAACCATATCGCCAGCATTTGGGCTTATCACGGTTGCACGAGCATTAGAGCGAATTGGCGACCATGCAACCAATATTGCCGAGCGTGCGGTATACTATATACAGGGCGAGGACATACGACACCAGGAGTAAACGATGTCAAAAATATATGTTGTGGATGATGAAAAAGATATCCGTGAAATTTTGAAGGTGAATCTGCAAAAAAACGGCTATGATGTCAATACCTTTGCTTCTGCTGAAGAAGTACTGAAACAACTTGCTATTGCAAAACCTGATTTATTTATATTGGATATCATGATGAACGGTATGGATGGACTGGATTTATGCAAACACATCCGTGCATCAAGAGAATTAACCACTATACCCATCCTATTTCTTTCAGCAAAATCTGCCGAACTGGATAAGGTGCTGGGATTGGAACTGGGTGCCGATGACTACCTCACCAAACCCTTCAGCATTCATGAGCTGATTGCCAGAGTAAAAGCAATCATGCGCCGTTCACAAACTAAACAGGAACTATCGCCAAAAGAAATATTAACCTATAACGCGATTTCATTATATCCTGATAAATTTCAGGTAACTATCGACAATCAAAATATTGACCTTACAAAAACCGAATTTTTAATCTTAAAACTTTTTATGCAGTATCCCGGTAAGATTTTTAGTCGCGACAATATTATTGACAGCATCCGTGGTGATAATGTTTATGTCATTGACAGAACCATAGATGTCCACATCATGAATTTGCGTAAAAAACTGGGAACATACAAAGATGCTATAAAGACCTATTCGGGCGTTGGTTATGGGCTAAAAGTTTGAAGGAGTAAAACTTTTTTGGTAAACAGTAATGAAAAGGCTGAAGACAAAACTTGTAGTAGTATACACCGTCGCCCTGGTAATCTTTATTTCGTTTCTTTTGATGTATATCAATCACCACATTCACTCTGCTTTCATCGCATTTCAAGAAGCGGAGTTGCAGCAAAATATTGAAAACATACATATCTATTTACATTCCTATCATAAACCTTTCAATTATGTTCTTTTTCAAAATCATGATGTTGTTGCTTCATTAAAAAATGTATCATATAAAAGTTCGTTGAGAATTACTATCATTACGGATGATGGAACTGTTTATTTTGATTCTTTTGCCAATCCGGAGTTGATGGAAAATCACCTTTACCGCCCGGAAATACTGCAATCCCGTACAAAAGGGGTAGGAAGTGCAATCCGCTATAGCAAAACTGTCAAATCTGATATGCTGTATGTTGCAAAATATTTTGATAACTACTATATACGAACGGCAAAATCACTTGGTGCAATCAATATACTTATTGGAGCCTTAACAAAAAATATACTCATCGTGGGATTTGCTGTGCTTGTGCTGACCATTGCTGCAAATTATATTTTTGCTACAATCTTTACAAAGCCAATAGCTGAATCATTGCAATTTATTGATCAATTTTTTCATGGCGATCTAAACACCCGCATCCTCAACTACAAAGACGATGAGATGGGCTATCTACAAAATTCCATGAACAGATTAGCCGACAATATACAGGCACGCATAAACGAGCTCACTGCCCAAAAGAATAAGCTCTTTATGATAATTGAAAGCATTCATGATCCAATAGCGCTCATTGATGATAGTAAAAAAATTACTGTATACAATAAAGCTTTTATAGAACTGTTCCAGTTCCCCGAAACTGTCACCAATACCTATTATTTTTCCATTATACGCCATAGCCAGCTCAATGCAAAGATTCATGTTGCACTATCACAACGGCAAAATTTTTCTTTTGAAGAAACCATTGGCAGCAATCACTTCCAGATATTTATCTACCCTTTTCCCCAGCCTGATAGTGGCATCTTACTTTTGATGCATGATGTAACCGAGCAAAAACGCATCCAGAAGTTAAAATCTGATCTTGTTGGCAACCTGTCACATGAGCTTAAAACACCTATCAGCATTATCCGGGGTTACCTTGAAACAATAAAGGACATCTCCCTGGACGAAAAAACTGCCGGCCAATTTATTGACAATGCACTTGCCAATCTTGAACGGCAAAATGCTATCATCAATGATATGCTGAAGCTCAATGAATTGGAAACAACTGCGTATGCAGTTACTGAATATATTGATATCAAAACTATTATTACCCGGTGTATTGAATTGCTAACTCCAAAAATACAAAAGAAAAATCTGGCGATAGTTATGGATATTGATGCAATCCCTGAAACTATTGCCGGCAATGCATTCTTAACTGAAGAGATTTTTTTTAACATTATTGATAATGCCATCAATTACAATAATCCTAATGGAGCAATCACCATTAAAAGCGCTGTTAAAACAGCAACTATTTCAATAAGCATCGCTGACACAGGTGTTGGAATACCTCAGGATGAAATACCCCGTATCTTTGAGCGATTTTACCGCGTTGATAAAAGCCGTTCACGTGATACTGGCGGTACAGGGCTTGGGCTTTCAATTGTTAAACATGCAGCTCAGATTTTAGGATGGAATGTTAGCGTTACCTCATCAATGAATGGTACGGTGTTTGCCATAACAATACCATGGGCAGGGTAATTCTTTCATGAATTAGTTTATACCCTGCTTTGTTTCAATAGTATGTTGAGTATGTTGAGTATGTTGCCCTTACTAAATTTACTTTACTATTTCATTTATAAAATCATCTTTTTTTAAACTTTTCTGCCACATTCTATGCCGTTTAACAGATTCGATCCTTTTATCACGAGATATATTCAAGAAGCGCACTGTTTCAACCGGACCTAATGCATCTAACAGAACATCGATCCCTTTCTGTAACATCTCTTTTTCACTTAAATACCTTGATGCTCTCATTTTAATTTCTCCTTCTCGCAAAATATAACAGGATTATATGATGGGATAATATTAATATATTTTTTACATTTATTCAATAATTTGTCATCACATGTAATAAATATAGCATTATAATATTCAGCAAATGCAATATGTGCGGCATCGGCTATACCAAAACGCAATGATATTAATGTTTCAATTCTGTTTTCAATATATCAGCTTTGAAATTATAGATTTTACCATATTTATTTAATAATTGCATAATTCAGTTCTTTCCAGATCATCATCAATTGATTCAATTTCTTTTATAAGCACAGGGGAATTAATTAATTCAAGATGTGAATCTTTTACTTTAGATAATATAAGATTAACTGCATTTGTTTCTAAACGTATGCGCAAATAGTGCTGGCCATCAAATGGCCTACATAATGAGCAAACATCCATATAAATTTTATTTGCATTTTTCATCACAAACATAATATACTAAGTAAAAATTATGTCAACAATGAATTAGCTTCATTCACTGTTTTGGAATACAGGTATATGCTTACAATAAAAAATATTTCATTTATCCTTTCAATTTCTTTCTATAGCTATAGCGCATGATCATTCCGGCAAGATTAAGTCCAAGTACAAGGACTATCAGCACGATAGCTGTTCCATATTGGATAGGGCGGGTAGCTTCTATGTGGGTGCCGGCAGTTGCCAGAACATAGATATGGTATGGCAATGCCATGACCTCACTAAAAAGCGAATCCGGTACAAACGGTGTGTAAAACGTGGCACAGGTAAACATGATGGGAGCTGTTTCTCCCGCTGCACGCCCAAGTGAAAGCATGATGCCGGTCAATATGCCGGGAAGTGCAGTTGGCACAACTATCTTATAAATGGTTTGCCACCTGGTGGCACCCAGCGATAATGATGCTTCCCTATATGACATGGGAACAGTAAGTAAAGCTTCTTCTGTGGAGCGTATGACAAGCGGAAGATTAAGTATTCCCAGCGTTAGCGAGCCGGCAATAATGGATGAACCAAAATCAAGAAATATAACAAATACACTCATTCCAAAAAGACCAAAGACTACTGACGGAACGCCTGCTAAATTATTAATACCCAGCCGTATAAAGTTGAGTACTGTTACATTTTCAACATACTCGGTTAAATAGATTGCTGTCATAATACCAATGGGAACGGATACAAGTGATGAGCCTATCATCAAATACAATGTACCGATAATGGCAGGAAATATTCCGCCTTCACGCATCTCATTTTTTGGGAAGCTTACTATGAAATCCCATGAAAGCGCTTTGTAACCCTGCAAAAAAATATATCCCAATACAAACAGTAAAAAACCAATGATTGCATATGACAGTATTGTAATGATAACAAATGAAGAGGTCTCATAATATTTTGCTTTTTGTTGTAACGTTGCCATTATATTAATTCCATTTAAACTTATATTTCATGGAAAGATAGTTGGCAATGACATTAAACAGCAATGTCAGTACAAAGAGTATGATACCAATGGCAAACAGCGCAAAATAATGATCGCTGCGATATGACGCCTCTGCCATTTCGGCAGCTATGTTTGCTGTTAAGGGGCGCACCGGATCAAAAAGGGATGTGGGAAAGATAGTAGCTCCACCGGCAACCATCAGTACCACCATTGTTTCACCCAATACACGTGAAATACCCAGAATGATAGCGGTCCATACCCCCGAAAGCGCTGCAGGCATGGTGATATGAACTATCGTTTGCCATCTGTTAGCACCTAATGCATACGATGCCTCTTTTAGTGATGCTGGCACGGACGATAACGCATCCTCAGAAATACTGGCGATAGTTGGTATGGCCATAAAGGCAAGCATAATAGCAGCATTTAATACATTAAGTCCTGTATCAATATCAAAATGATCCTGCAAAAACGGGGCAACAACCACCATGCCAAAAAAACCAATAATGACCGATGGGATGGATGCAATGAGCTCTATTATGGGTTTGACTATTTCACGGAGAGTGGCTGGAGCTAATTCCGAAAGATATATAGCTATTGCCATGCTAAATGGCACAGCAAAAGCTGCTGCAAAAAATGTTACCGTCAACGATGCAACAATCAATGGCAATGTGCCAAACTTTGGTGGCACAGATGTTGGGTACCAGCTTGTACCAAACAAAAACTCCTTCACACTCACACTATTGAATACTGGCAATCCCTCTTTAAAAAGAAATATCATAATTAAAAACAAAAAAGCAACAGAAACAAACCCTACAACAGCAAAGATATACCGTATAATCCTGTCGCTGGCAGTGTGGATGTTTAAAGCTAT
The DNA here is from genome assembly GCA_029548025.1 of Spirochaetota bacterium. Next base: position 555 of record JAKPOE010000324.1, on the reverse strand, counting down.
TTTTAATCTTTCTTTGAGCATGATATTATAGTGTAAATGGTATAATCAAAATCAAGATAATCAACTTTAAATTAGTCACCACTATGTAAAGAAATTATAAATATTTTATGAAGATAACGTTAAAAATATTCTAAAATGATATCAGATATAGTGTCATTTCTCATAATTTACAGCCTTACATAGATCATCCTGATATATAGTACATTCTTTAATGATTCTATCTTTTGCTAATGCACAATATGAAGTATCTAAATCAATCCCTATTGCATTTCTTTTTAAGTTATAGGCAGCAATAAGCGTTGTTCCTGACCCCATAAATGGGTCCAAAATTATATCATCGATAAATGAAAATAATTTTATGCACCGTTTTGGTAATTCAATTGGAAATGGTGCGGGATGGCCTATACGTTTCTTGCTTTCACCGGAAAATGTCCATAACCCATTTGTCCATTCCATAAATTCTTCTTTTGTTATATCCGACTTTCTAGAACCTGATGTCTTTTTCCATTTTTTTTATATAATATAACAATGAGCTCAACAGGTGCAATCACGTAC
>JAKPOE010000451.1 GCA_029548025.1 Spirochaetota bacterium | reverse complement strand
TGCTGAAAAAAGCTATATCACAATATACCAGCAAGGGGGATTTATTTAATATTGAGGAGTAACAGTGTTGATAGCAATTCACGAGGAGTAGAACATGAAATTAGTATCTGATTCCACAAAAGTTGTTTATTTAATATTGATGATAGTTTTCATTGTTATTGTTGGATTATTCTGGATGGATTATATTGGCTTGATAAATCTTGGGAAAATATATCACCACTATATTGTTACAGAGGCTCCATCTGTTGTTGATGCTGCAGATGATGAACCATCGCTGATAGAACGTGAAGAGTTTGAAAAAGAAAAGGATAAATTATTGCAAAGAATAGAGGAATTGGATAAACGCGAAGCAAAGATAACAGAAGCAGAAAAAGTAATATCAAAAGAAAAGGAAAAATTAGAACAACTACAGAAAGGGCTTGATCAGGAAAAGAAAGCTCTGGAATTAGAAAAAAAGAAGTATTCCGGGTATAAAAAGAATGTTATGGATTTAGCAAAAAAGATTGAAAGCATTCCCCCGCAGGATGCTGTTGATATTATGGTTCAATGGGAAGAAACGCTCATAATAGATGTATTGCGCCAGATTGACCAGAATGCTGCAAAAGAAGGAAGGATGAGTATTTCAACGTACCTGCTTTCGTTAATGCCAAAAGAAAAAGCAAGCAGGGTCATGTACTTGATGACACAGCTATGAGCATCACATTATTGACAATGCTTGCTAATAACTGATAAAATAATATTTTTACCCATGCCTGTTTTTGAAGAAGGTATAACCGATTCCGGATGCAAATTTAAGCTGGTACAGATCCTTTTGATACCCGCATTAATTTCGTTTTTTGAAACTTTATCGCATTTAGTTGCTACAATCATAACATTGATATTTTTATGTAACGATTTGTTTATAATATTAATCTCATGTTCGTCAGGTTCACGCCGTATATCTATTAAAAGAAAAACTAATTTCAACGACGATCGTATATTAATATAGTTATCTATCATTGTTATAAATTCACGGCGCTTTGATTGTGAAATTTTAGCATAGCCAAATCCCGGGCAGTCTGCCAGGCTTATGGCATCATTGATGCAATAAAAATTTATTGTTTGTGTTACACCTGGTTTACTACCCGTTTTTGCTATGTTTTTCCTGCCTAAAATAGTATTTAATAAAGATGATTTACCCACATTGGAACGTCCTATAAATGCAAATTCGGGAAACGAATATTTTGGATAGTGATTCGGAGTTGTAGCACTTGTTATAAATTGTACTGTATTAATCTTCATGATCAATAATCTTTTCCATTAAAATAGCGCTATTTAAATGATAATAATTTTTTCTAACGCCTACTCTGTAAAAACCTAATGATGTATAAAATGCTATGGCTTGTGTATTATTGTCTGCAACCTCTAAAACAATTTTGCTCTGGTTTTGAGCATAATGAGTTATATGTTGAATAAGTGTTGAACCAATTTTGTTACGCTGGAAGACAGGATTTACAGCAATACGCATCAGTTGAATTTCATCGGCAATATACCACGCTAACGCAAATCCTGCAAATGTAGTATCTAATTCAGCTATTAATAATTTTGAAAAATGAAGCTGCAATTCATTGACAAAACTATTAAATGGCCACGCATTTTGACCAAAAACAAGTGCATCTAAACGAGCAATTGCTTCTAACTCATCATAATGAGCATGACGAATGATAAGGTTGTCCATCCCTCTATTTGTCTTTAAATTGAGGCTCGCGTTTTTCAAGGAATGCGGCAATGCCTTCTTTTTTATCTTCGGTCTCACAAAGTTTACCAAAAAGCTCACGTTCAAAGGTTAGTGCTGTATAAAATTCCATGGTATATCCCTGCGCTATTGCCTGCATGGCTGCTTTAACGGCAAGCCTGCTGCGAGCAGCAATTGCTTTTGCTAATTCTTGAGCTTCTTTAAGAACTGTTCCTTTTTGGGTAGCCCTGTTCACAATACGATATGTTTCGGCCTGTTTTCCTGAAATAAAATTACCTGAAAGGATTAATTCATATGCTGCTGCTTTACCAAATAAACGAGGACTTCGTTGAGTACCACCGTATCCAGGAATAATACCTAATTTAATTTCAGGAAGACCTACTTGTGCAGATTCATCAGCAAGACGAATATGGCAGGCTAACGCTAATTCTAAACCACCACCCAGACAATATCCGTTAATGGCAGCAATAAATGGCTTATCGGCATTTTCAATTATGTTGTAGATTTCCTGACCGTTTTTAAGGAAGTTTGCACCATCTTCTTTTGTGTTTTGCACTTTGATTTCATTTATGTCAGCACCTGCAACAAATGCTTTACCAGCACCAGTTATGATTATTACCCGGACGGCGGCATCATCAATAAGTGCATTAACTGAATTACGTAAATCCTTTAAAACGATATGGTTTAATGCATTCATTGGTGGATTATCAATTGTAATAATTGCGATTCCATTTTCAATGATATAATGACATTTGTTTTGTGTAGTATCTCCCATAGCTTACCTCTTTTATATTAATTGTTTTTATGACTGCATCCATAAATAGTGATTTTAATTATTTAACATGAAATTTAAAATCGTTTTGGATTGCAGTTATGCATGAACTTATTTAATTATTAATAATTATAAGTTCTTTATATATACCAGATTTTGTTCGATAGTTTGTCAATATTAAATTTATATGGAAATTATATTATTCAACAATAGCAACAACCCGTGCAGGAGCAGCACTCGCACGTTTGATGTTTAATGGAAAGCATGCAACCTTAAATCCTTTTGCTGGCAATAAACCTAAATTAACAAGCCTTTCCATATGCGAGTATATTAAATCAGCTTGATGAGCTGACCAGAAAATGCCCGGTTTATTTTCCTGTAATGCCTTTTGTGCCTGAAGATTTAGTGGCATATCCCAACCCCATGCATCAATGCCCATAACACGAACACCAGCATTATACAGCATGACAGTAGCTTCATAGGTAACACCACACCCCCTGAAAATATAATCAGGCTGTCCATAAAATTTGTCCATCCCTGTATACATTAAAACAATGTCATTGGGTTGAATAGTATAGTTAATACGTTTCAATTCTTTTTCAATATCTTGAGGTGTTACAGGGTCACCTTCTGCTTTATGGGTCATATCAAGCTTTACACCATTGCCATAAAACCATTCAAGTGGAAGTTCGTCAATGGTAGGGGCAGGTTTACCCTGGATGGTTGAGTTATAGTGCCATGGAGCGTCAACGTGGGTGCTATCATGGGTGCCTAATTGGGTAATTGTTTCGGTTGCCCAGCCTTCACCATTACGCATTAGGTGGGCTGGTACCTTTAAAAGTGCCTCAACCTGTTTTGCTCCATCACCATGCGAATGATATTTGATATCAATCTTTAAAAAATCGGGTGTTCCTGATGGTGATGGTTCAATGATGGATGAAAGATCAATGATTTTCATGACTAACCTCCAATAGAATATAGATATTGCGATTTTTATTGTAAATAGTACATCAAACTGATAGTTACTAAAAGGCAAATGTTGTTGTGATTGTAATTGGTAATTTAAAATAATCAATAAAAAATTATAATAAATTTGATGTATCAAACGTATGCTATTTATAGCAATAAATACATTGACAGCAGTATTATTACACAGTAAGATTATTTGAATAGGTTGTTCTGAACATCTGAAAGGTGCATTATCGTATACTTTTTTCATTTGTAAACTTTTACAAATATATATAAAAAATGGAGGGCGCTATATGAATACCCCTTTTACGTTTGAGGCAATGATTGCATTTGGCTGGATGTCAGTAATGCTTTTGCTTGGCATTATCCTCAGAGCAAAGGTTAAGGCATTCCAGAGATTTTTAATTCCAAGCTGTTTAATCGGGGGCGCAATAGGTTTAATTCTTCGGAGTTACGAAATTATACCTTTATCAGCCGATATTTTAGAAACGCTTGCATTTCATCTTTTTAATATTTCTTTTATATCAATTGGGCTTACCTATAATAAGGAAAAGGCTGATGATAAAGGTGTTGGCGAAGTACTGCATGGCTCATTATGGATGGCAAATATTGAGGGAGTTTCATTTTCTATACAGGCAATTATAGGCGGTTTGTGTGTTATGGTGTTGAATTATTTAGGATATAATCTTTTTAATTCATTTGGTTTTTTAACTCCGATAGGATTTGAAGAAGGTCCCGGGCAGGCGCTTTCGGTTGGGAAAGTGTGGGAAAATCTGGGATATGCTCATTCTGCTACATTAGGGTTAACCTTCGCCGTTGCTGGTTATATGTTTTCATTTTTTATAGGTGTTCCACTTGCTTATTTAGGTATACGCAAAGGTAAGGCAGTGTACACTCCCAAAGAGTTATCAATGGAATTACGAAGAGGTGTTATGGCTCAGCAATCTGAAAAGGAGGTGGCAGGTGAATTAACCACGCATTCATCAAATGTAGATGCGCTTGCTTTCCAGGCATCACTTGTTGGTGTTGTTTATATGATCACCTACGTCGTTATTTATGGGATAAGCAGTTTATTAAGCCCTGAGATGGGGCAAATGATGTGGGGTTTTTTCTTTTTTATCGGGCTTTTGATAGCTTTCATTGTAAGATTTATTATTACAAAATTAGGGGGATTGTATCTTATTGATCCCGGTATTCAGCATCGTATCACCGGGTTTTCAGTGGATTATCTGTTAGTTGCAACAGTTATGGCTATTCAGGTCGTAGTGGTGTGGCAATATATTGTTCCAATAGTAGTGATTTGTGTTTTAGCAGGAATAATAACAACGATTGTATGTTACTATTATGGACGCAGGTTATGGAGCGTAAATCTGGAAAGGATGCTGTTGATCTATGGTACGGTGACAGGTACAGTTTCAACAGGTTTGTTACTTTTAAGAATAGCTGATCCAGAATTTAAAACCACCACAGCTATAGAAGCTGGTATAATGAGTATATTTGGTGCACCATATGTACTTTTGGGGACACTTCTGGTGAGTGCACCAATACTGTGGGGATGGAGCATCGTGAAAACAATCCTTGTTTTTGCAGGGATGCTCATTGTTGCTGCTGCCATAATCGAGTTGCAGCGATATCTATTGTTAAAAAAGATGAAACAATAGCATTCATAAAGTGCCATTTTAAAAACAGATATTGAGTTGTTAGGTATGCAATGTAATATGCAAAATGTACAGTGTACAATGTAAGGTGTTAGATGTGAGGTGAGCAATGTTACAGGTGACATCGTCAGTGGATTTGCTAAGGTGTTCATTTTTTTTGTATGCCCTGTCCGACTATAATCTTCATAAATTCCCTGAATTTGTTGTCGGTGATTCCTGCGGCATCCATTACACCCAGCTTTTTAAATTGCAACATACCTTCAGCAACCGCTGAAAGAAAAAATGCCACCATCTTTGGGTCAAGGTCTTTAAACACACCCTGATCGATGCCCTCTTTAAATACATCTGCCATTAAATTTTGTATACTAAGATTTTGTTTCTGAATTTCATCTTTATAGGGGTCAGGCTCATCGTCATATTCGGCTCTGTATTCGGTAAGGACATTGTAATAATCATGAAATTCATAGTAAAATTTTAAATACGAGTCGTATGTTGATATAAGCTTTTGTGCTGGAGTTTTACGCAGTTTTATGCCATCACTAAAAAGCCTGTGCAATGTGTTGATAGCTTCTAAACATATAGTGCTATATATCTCTTTTTTATTTTTAAAATGAAAATAAATTGCACCTGTTGTAAGCTTTGCCCGTTTTGCAATGTTGCGTATTGATATGCCATTATATCCATATTCAAGGAAAAGTTTACGGGCAGTATCAAGAATATGCTGGCGGTTATTTTTTCTCATGGCACTATCAAATGTAATGATAGAAAAAGGGTCAAGATATTTTCTTTCAGAACATTGAAAAATATTGTTTATATATTGCAATGAGTGTGTAATATTATACATCAATAGGGTAACAATGGTAATAAGGAATTCATTAAAGTATTTTTTTTGTTTGATAGTTACTGTTAATAAATTTTTTTCATAAAGATTATTTTTTATAGTATAATGAATTAGGGTGCAATGCCGTGTGATTAAGGAACAAAAGGTAACTATACATGAAGAAAACATTATCAGCCATTGATCAGGCAGTTTTAATACGAGCCATAGAACAAAGCCCGGCTTCAATTGTCATAACTGACACCAGGGGGATCATTCAATATGTAAATCCAAAATTTGAATCTATTACCGGATATAGTTTTACTGAAGCTATCGGCCAAAATCCGCGTATTTTAAAATCAGGTCATCAGCCAAAGGAATTTTATCAAAATATGTGGGAAACAATATTACGTGGGGAGGTATGGGATGGAATTTTCCATAATAAACAAAAAAATGGAAGCTATTTCTGGGAACATTGTATCATTGCACCAGTTGCGGATGAGCATGGCAACGTTACTCATTTTGTAGCTATCAAAGAAGATATCACCGAGAAGAAAGAGCAGGAGGAGGCATTGCGTAAAAGCGAAGAGGAACTTCGCAAAAGAAATGATATTATAAACAAGGACTTAGAATATGCAAAAAGGGTGCAGCAATCAATAATTAATACCCCCATCCCAGAATATCCTGGAATAAAAATTGTTACCTGCTATCGTCCGTATGATTTTGTTGGAGGCGATTTTTATACTATAAAAAAGATTAACCATGATTTAGCCGTATTCATGGCTGATATAACAGGTCATGGCGTTCCTGCCGCATTGTTTTCATCGGTTTTGAAATATGCTACTGAAAATTTATGGAATAATGGAATTATCCAACCAGATGAATTTATACATCAGCTCAATGAAAAATTATTTCCTATTCTTGGGGGATATTATTTTACTGCATTGTATGGATTAATAACCCCACTTTTAGATGGCGGATTTAAGCTAACCTATACACGGAGCGGACATCCCTATCCTGTAGTGTTATCAGGTGATGCTATTGCTATGCTGGATAGTTCAGGTATCCCGCTGGGTATAGAGAAAAATGTTAAACTTTTAGTAAAAAATATTGAATTGAAAAAAGGGGATAGATTATTTTTATATACTGACGGTCTAATTGAAATAGATATCAATAATCAAAAAGATTTACGGTTTGACATACTCACTAAAGAAATCATTGCAACAAAACAAATTGCACTGCATGATGCAGTGCCAAAAATAATTGAAGTGGTAACATCACAAAACAAAACCCTTGATGATGATATTGCAGTTATAGCTCTTGAGATTTGTTGATGGTTTTTTTATTTTTTTTTAAGATAGCAAATTCAAATCCATCAAGCAAAACCCTGAATGAAGCTGCATTGATATTTTCTGAAAGTGCATATACCTTCCACACATGTTCACCATCAGTAAAGATAATGGTTACTTCAACATTGCTGCTGGTACCGCGCTTGGCATCCAGTATATTGGCACGATAGTCAATAAGCTTTACATTTTCTATTTCGGGGAAAAGTGGTATGAGTGCTTTTTTCAATACGGTTGCCAGTGCATCTACCGGTCCGTCACCGGTGGAAGCTTCATGGATATATCGTCCATTGGCTTCTATCTGTACGGTTGCTTCAGGATTAGATCCATCATCAATTAACCGGTAGCTATCGATTACCTTAAAGGGGGGCTCGTATTTTTTTAATGCACGCGCTATTGAAAGTTCACGTGTTGCATCATGTATTTCAAAGTTTAACATAGCACATCCTGCCTTTGAATTAATTTAGCTGGAGGTTTTTTCTTCATCTTCTTCGCCAATTGAATATTCAAGATTAAGTATTGTGGGTTCAAAAGGGTCTTCAATGTTTGTCTGACTGCTTTTAACCTTTTTATCATCACGGTATACCTTGATTTCAATAGATGTTGCATCCCGACGAGTTGTTGCGCTGACCTCAAGATACTCCACATCATCTATTTCTTTCTCATACATTGCAATGCCATAGGCATTTTCAGTAGCACTAAAATATCCAACAGAATCACCGTCAACAATATAGTAACCATCAAATCCTTTAACGGTTGATACAACCATGAACTTTATGGTAATACCTTCATCCGAGCATGAAAGCATCAGTACTGGTAAAAGAAATAGACATGCAA
>JAKPOE010000437.1 GCA_029548025.1 Spirochaetota bacterium | reverse complement strand
TGCTGTTGCTGTTTGTGTTGCCCCGCTTTCTACATAGCCGGTATCTATGTAAATTGATTTCCCATACGGTCCATCTTTGATGATACGCATGCCTTTGGCATCGTACGCGTACGTGGTGGTGAGACTGCTTCCGCTGGTGGTATCTACTGTTTTCGTTAGCCGGTTATCGTCATCCCAGTACAGGATGCGGTTAAACTGTTTTGCTGTGTCATATACCGCTGTCATGTTGCCATTGGCATCGTATTTTTTTACTCTTACTTTCTTTTGTTGGGCGACAAAAGAAAGTATGCAAAGAAAAACGCCTTTTTCATTGCTATGGATATATCCGTTCCCCGGCGGGCGCACAACGGGCTTCCTCGCCTGCCTTGACAACGATGTCGTGTAGTGTTGTCTGCGGCAGGCTGCCCTATCATGCACCCGCATCCCAATGCGCCGGGCGTCCTTGCCCGGCTGCCGTATGCTTGCAGTAACACCCCACAGATTAAAGGCACGCACTCAAACATAGAAATCACTCTCTATTTTATCCTAACAGACATTCTCATTTACCATTGAAACTGTATGAATTCTTTTTACGGCTTATATACATTTTTATTTTTACAAGAAATATTCCTGTAATGTAAAATATAAATGTGATTATTATGCTTATAATAAAATATATAAAACCTACAGCTAAACCTTCATAATCAACCCCCCAGTCAGGAAAGTCATATACTATCATCAAACAAATATTAGTAAAATTAGATACAAATAACAATAAAAAATAATTTTTTAACAATTCTATAATTTTAAAATTTTGTATGTTTCTAAATATTATAATTGAATATGTTATACTATTTAACGAAATAATAATAAAATAAATCAATGATATACAATCTATACTGCAAGTGCTATTATCATCTACATGAACATAAAGCATTGCAATAATAAAATAAATTATCGAAAATATTAAAAGGTTGTAATATTTTATATTCACTCTATTTCTATTCCTTTATTTTTCTCTTTAAAATTTTTAAATTGTTCTTTCGGATCAGTGTATCCTAATCTATGCTCAGGTCTATCAATGTTAATCCTCCCTTTTGTTCCTTTTTCTATAACTTCATATACAAAATCAGCACAATTAATTTCTTTTTTACCATCTTGTGTTTTCTCACCTCTTCCGAAAATAGAATATTCATTGCCTATTTCATCAATTGCTGCCATTTGCATTTCAAAATCTTCCTTTTCCGATGTCCTAACT
>JAKPOE010000435.1 GCA_029548025.1 Spirochaetota bacterium | reverse complement strand
CTGACCACCAAATTGTGCTTTACCACCTAACGGCTGCTGGGTTACCAGCGAATATGGTCCAGTAGAACGCGCATGAATCTTATCATCCACCATGTGAGCTAATTTCAGCATATAGATGTATCCAACCATTACCTCATTTTCAAAAGTTTCACCTGTTTGTCCTGAATAGAGAACCGTTTTAGAAGTCACAGGCAGTCCAGCTTTTTGCAACAGCTCTTTTATTTCTACATCTTCTGGACTATAAAAAATAGGACATTCTGCAATAAATCCTAACTCTTTAGCCGCCCATCCTAATTCAGTTTCCAGTAATTGCCCTAAATTCATTCGTGATGGTACTGAAAGAGGGTTCAAAACTATATCGATTGGTGTTCCATCAGGTAGATACGGCATCTCATACACGGGTACTATCCTGCTAATAACTCCTTTATTCCCATGGCGCCCAGCCATCTTATCACCTACCGAAATTTTTCGTTTTGATGCAATATAAACTTTAACAAGCTCTTCAACACCTGCCGCTAATTCATCACCATTTTCCCTGGAAAAACGTTTTACATCAATAACTATCCCTTCAACACCATTAGGGACACGCAACGATGTATCCCGAACCTCTCGTGCTTTTTCACCAAATATCGAATGTAGCAGTTTATATTCTGGCGTAAGATCCTGCTCGCCCTTAGGAGTTACTTTTCCAACAAGAATATCCCCTGGAGCAACATATGCTCCATTGCGAATAATACCATTTTCATCTAAATCTCTAAAAGCCTTTTCGCTTAAGTTAGGAATATCACGAGTGATAACCTCTCTTCCCAGCTTTGTTTCACGCGCTTCAATTTCAAATTGTTCAATATGAAGAGAGGTATAGACATCATCATATACCAGACGTTCTGAAAGCAGGATAGCATCCTCAAAGTTGTATCCCATCCATGGCATAAATGCTACCAAAATATTTTTACCAAGTGCCATCTTTCCCTGATCAGTAGCTGGTCCATCTGCCATGATATCACCTGCTTTTACCTTCTGTCCTTTTTTTACTATTGGTTTTTGGTTGAAGCATGTTCCCTGATTTGTTCGCTTAAACTTTAACAGTTGGTATTCATCTATTTCCCCGTTTCCTGTCTTAACACGTATAAACTTTGCATCAGCATAGATAACTTCACCTGCTCGTTTAGCCCTTACCACAACACCCGAATCCATTGCTGCCGGACCTTCCATGCCAGTTCCAACAAGCGGTACTTCTTCTGTTAGTAATGGCACAGCCTGCCTTTGCATATTTGAACCCATAAGCGCACGGTTGGCATCATCATGTTCAAGGAACGGAATAAGACATGTGGAAACTGAGAATACCTGATCAGGTGATACGTCCATATACTGGATTTCTTCAGGACGTTTATAAGGGAAATCACCCCTGTGACGACATGGGATAAGTTTATCTACAAATTTCCCATTTTCATCAATAACCGCATTTGCCTGAGCAATAAAATACTTATCCTCTTCATCGGCCGTAAGATATTCTATTCTATCGGTAACACGCCCATTTTCTACAACACGGTATGGTGTTTCCAAAAATCCATACTCATTGATACGTGCATAGGTACTCATTGAAATAATTAAACCAATATTAGGACCTTCAGGCGTTTCTATAGGGCACATCCTTCCATAATGCGAAGGATGCACATCACGCACCTCAAAACCAGCACGTTCCCGTGTTAAACCGCCAGGGCCTAACGCATTTAATCTGCGTTTATGGGTAAGTTCAGCTAAAGGATTTGTCTGATCCATAAACTGTGAAAGCTGACTTGAGCCAAAAAATTCATTAATGACTGCAGTGATTGGTTTTATACTTATAAGCGCCTGAGGTGTTACAACATCAACATCCTGTATTGTCATACGCTCTTTGATAACACGTTCCATACGCTGGAACCCAATCTTTATTTGATTCTGTATTAACTCTCCCACAGTTCGTATTCTTCTATTTCCTAAATGGTCAATATCATCGACAATATATCCTTCAACCTCTGCTATTAAGTTGATTAGATATTTCATTGTCATGACTATATCGTCCTTTCTGAGGTAATCTTCACTCACCTCTTTCATATCAAATCCAAACTTTTTATTAATTTTATAACGCCCAACACCACCAAGACTATAGGTTCTGGGATCAAAAAATAATCTGTTAAATATTTCCCGTGCATTGTCAATATTGGTTGGTTCACCAGGCCTTAACATCTGGTGTAATTTCAACAGTGCATCTTCGGAACTTTTACAATCATCCTTTTCCAGCGAGGTAATCAGATAGGCATCATCTTTGTTTTTGGGAAATTCAATTATTTCAACTTCCTTAACCTTTTCATCCCGTAAAATATCAACATAGTCAATAGTAATACGTTCACCAGCTTCTAAGAACACTTCACCTGTCTCGTGGTTTACTATATCAGTGGCAACTCGTCTGTTTTTCAACGATTCATAATCTTTTTCTTCTAAAAGCGTAACTATTTTTGTAGCATAGAAGAGCTTTAGTATTTCTTCATTTGTATTGTATCCAAGAGCTTTTAATATAATCGTTGCAGGAAATTTCTTCTTTCTATCAATGCGAGCGACAATAAGCCCCTTATGATCCATTTCAAATTCCAGCCACGATCCTCTATCGGGGATGATACGTGCATTATACATTCGTTCAGCCTCATCCCAGAAGAAGAAAATCCCTGGTGATCTATGCAACTGATTCACAACAACACGCTCTGCTCCATTGATGATAAATGTTCCGCTCTCTGTCATCAAGGGGATATCACCCATATAAACGGATTGTTCCCTGACTTCCATGGTATCTTTCTTTATAAGGCGTATCGTTGCTTTCAGCGGTGCAGCATAGGTTACATCACGATCTTTACATTCCTGAACATTATATTTTGGCTCCCCTAATTCATAGTCAACAAACTCCAATTCTATATCATCATTAGGGCTGACAATAGGAAATGTTTCCAGAAATACATTTTGCAATCCTTGATTTTTCCTTTTTGCAGGTGGAACATCTTTTTGTAAAAACCACTTAAACGACTCGGTTTGATTTTCGATCAAGTTTGGCAATTCAATGCCTGACTTTATTTTACCAAAACGGATAACTTTTTGTTGTTTTTGCATAGCATACACCTGATATAAAATTTATCATAAATATAAATAAACCAGACAATGAACATAAAAAAATATAATTGATAGTGTTTGATAGCAACCATTCATCATGTATTCATATCTCTTGGGGCACTGTTTCAAATGCAGAACATCGCGTTATTGTTATTGATAGTAAATTACAAAAACATAAACAACAGTAGGTTTGATTGCATCGCAACCAAACCTACTACTATTTTAAGTATACAGTATTACAGTAATCTTTTCAAGATATTTTTGCGTCAATAAACGTTACTTAACCTCTACTGTTGCTCCAGCTTCTACAAGCTGCTTTTTAATCTTTTCGGCTTCTTCTTTAGAAACCTTTTCCTTAACCGCTTTGCCTCCAGCTTCTACCA
>JAKPOE010000317.1 GCA_029548025.1 Spirochaetota bacterium | reverse complement strand
ATCAATATTAAATAAACAACTTTTGTGGAATCAGATACTAATTTCATGTTCTACTCCTCGTGAATTGCTATCAACACTGTTACTCCTCAATATTAAATAAATCCCCCTTGCTGGTATATTGTGATATAGCTTTTTTCAGCAAATTCTGAATTTGTTGCATATCAGAGGATGCCTTACTATCCGCTTTATTATACAAAACACTTTTCAGTATTTCTTCTGTAATTTTATTATCAAACGTATTATTTTTTTGTTCGATAGTTCCTTTTATATCAGGTTGTTGGTTAGTATTTTGCTGCATTGCATTGGGAGTATTCTGCACTGTTGTTTTTTCAGATGGTGATATTCTATTATATGTCTTTTGTATCGCAGCAAACCTGCTTTTTATTTCAGCTATTCTTTTCTGCATCTGTTGTATACTGTTTATGTCCATATATGCCTCACATTGCATTGTATATTCGTTGATTTAGATCATCAAGTTCTTTTCCCATTTCTCTATTAAACTGATACATATATTCTTCATATTTTTTTTCTTTTAAACGTTCAACCACCTTTCTTTCCTTTGAAGCTTGCATTAATTTTTGACGTACCCTGTCAATTTCAGGCTGCATCTGTTCCACTCTTTTTTTTGATAAGTCTATAGCTTTTTGAGCGTTATAAGCAAATCGTTCGCACATTAATGCTTCATTATATGAAAAGGTACCGTCCCTCATTTTTTTTGAAAGTTTATTATAATATTCTTTTATTTTTTTTCTATACTCTTCCTGCATTACTATCTCTTCGTTTTGTTTTGCTATAAGCATGGCTAGCTCAGCTTTAATTGCATGTTCCTTTGAAATACGAATGTCCAATAATGTTTGCAATCTGAACTGAAATTTTTTCATAACGTATAATCTATTTTATTAATTTAACGATTCCTTTGTACAAAATACGGCTCTCTCGATACAAAATCTCTTTTTTGCTCCTGTTTAACTTTTGAACCAAACATTAATTCTATTAATTTCGTTTTAATATTTTCGTATATATCCTTTTCATAAATTCCCTGTTTAAGAAATTCATCCATTGACGGCTTCATATCTATAGCTGCATCAACATCTGGATCTGAACCTCTTGCATAGGCACCCAGCATTATTAAATCTTCAGCTTCATGATAAGCAGCTAAAAGTGTCCTGAATTTGTTTGCCGCCTTTTTATGCTCTTCATCTATAACATCATTCATACATCGGGAAATTGAGCCCAATACATCAATTGCTGGATAATGATTCTTATGAGCTAATTTTCTATCAAGCACAATATGCCCATCAAGAATACCACGAACGGCATCTGCAATGGGTTCATTCATGTCATCAGCCTCAACTAATATAGAATAAAAACCAGTTATACTTCCTGCACACTTTTTATTACCTGCTCGTTCAAGTAAGCGCGGAAGTAATGAAAACACTGATGGTGGATATCCTCTTGTTGCTGCAGGTTGCCCGGCAGCTAAACCAACCTCACGCTGTGCCATAGCAAATCGAGTAATGGAGTCCATCAATAAATTAACATGCAACCCCTTATCCCTGAAATATTCCGCAACTGAATGAGCAAGAAACCCGGCTCGTAAACGCAACATTGGAGGTTGATCAGATGTTGAAATAATGACAACTGATCGTTTTAATCCTTCATTCTGCAATTCTTTTTCAACAAAATCTTTTGCTTCTCTTCCACGTTCCCCTATCAACGCAATAACACTTATATCTGCCGCTGTATTTCGTGCAATCATTGAAATTAATGTTGACTTCCCTACCCCTGAACCAGAAAAAATGCCAATTCGCTGACCTTTCCCAACAGTTATAAGTCCATCGATAGCACGTATCCCGGTAGACAGCGGAGAATCAATAATTTCCCTTTCTAACGGTCTTAACGGTTTATTGTCTACAGGATAACCTTCTTTTAAATAAATATTCCCTTTACCGTCTATAGGATTCCCCATCCCATCAATAACCCGGCCAACAAGTTCATCACCAACAGGAACAATAAGTTGTGATCCCACTGCATACACATCTGCACCAGGAACGACACCTTTCATATCACCAATCGGCATTAGTATTATTTTATTTTTATTAAAACCAACTACCTCAGCATTTAAATATCCGCCGTCTTTTAATCTTATGCGACATAATTCTCCATATTGCACATCCGGTCCATGTGATTCAATCGTTAAACCGGTAATTTTTTCAACTCGCCCTGTTGCCCTGATTGTTTCTACTTCTTCAATAACTTCTTTGTACTTTGTAAATATGTCCACCTTTTCATGTGGTAGTATCTGAATCATTATTGCCTCGTTAATCTATAATTAAACATACCATTATAATGGTCGTGCATTTCTAATTGCTTCTTCAATAGCTTCAAGCTGGGTTGATATCCGTGCATCTATCGCACCTACATCAGTTTCAATGATACACCCACCCCGTTCAACACGCGAGTCCTCATATATATTTACCTTTTTAAGCGATTCCATCATCTTGATTAATTCATCTTTATGAGCGGTTGTCATATCAAGGTCAGCAAAGTTAACACGTATATCTATTCTATCCCTATCTTTAACTCGTTGCAATGCTTCTTTAATATTATTAATAACAACCTCTCTTCTTTCCACTATCTCATCTTTGATGACTTTGCGTGCTATCATCAAGATCATCTCTGTCATTAATTTTTCAGATGATCGTATAATATCATCCCTAATATCAACCGCAGTAGATACAATAGTTCCCAGCCTGTCAATAAGGCGCATTACTTCAGCCTGCCCTTCTTTGTATCCTTCTTCTCTTCCTGCGTCATAACCACGTTTATATGCTTCATGCTCTATCTCAGATACCTTTAATTCTGCCTCTTTTATCATTTTTTCAGCTTCAAATTTGCCACGCTCAACTTCTCGCTCAGATTCAATCTTTAAGCGCTCCATTTCAATTTTTATCTGTTCACGTGCCTGCTGTAACTCTAAGAAGGCCGCTTTTTTACCATCCTCTTCAATTTGGGCAGCTCTGGCTTTAGCTTCATCAAGCATTCGACGCACTTCTTCTTCTGTTTCACGTCTATAACGCTCTAATTCTGCTTCCATCTCTTCAATAGATGGACCCTGATAAACTTCCACGGGATTTCCTTGCTCATCTACTTCAAATTCAGCATATTCTTCATCAGTTAGTATATTTTTCTGATATTTATCGGGCAATTCAATCTGTTTGGGGGTTGCAGTAATTTGAATTTCAGCAGGTTTAAATACAAGCTTAGACAACGAGTTCCTCCTCGCCAGCTCGTGCTACAACAATATCGCCAGCTTCTTCTAATTTTCTTATTATATTGACTATTTTTTGCTGAGCCTCTTCAACATCACGTAATCTAATAGGACCCATAAAGTCCATATCTTCTCTTAGAAGAGCAGAAGCACGCTTTGACATATTTCTGAATATCTTTTCCTGTACTTCAGCATCCACACCTTTTAATGCTTTTGCCAGATCCTGAGTATCAACTTCACGCAATACTTTCTGAATTGCTCTATCATCAAGAAGAACAATATCTTCAAATACAAACATCCTCTTTTTAATTTCTTCAGCTAATTCTGGATCCTCTTCTTCCAGTGCCTCAATAATAATCTTTTCAGTACCACGATCAACATGAGTCAACACCTCAACTATTGAATCAATCCCACCTGCAGAGGTATAATCCTCGCTGGCTAATGTAGACAGTTTTCGCTCCAGCACTCTTTCAACTTCACGGAGAACATCAGGTGAAGTTCTATCCATAGTTGCTATCCGCCGCGCTACATCTGCTTGAATTTGATGATTTAATCCAGATAAAATAGTTGCAGCTTTTTGCGGATCCAAATATGCCAGTATCAAAGCAATAGTTTGTGGATGTTCACCCTGAATAAAGTTTAAGAGATGACTTGGGTCGGTCCTGCGTATAAAATCAAAAGGCCTAACCTGCAATGAGGAAGTCAAACGATTAACAATATCAATAGCTTTCTGAGTTCCTAACGCACGCTCAAGAACCTCGCGAGCATAATCAATTCCACCTGTAGCAATGAATTCCTGAGCCATCATAAGCTCCTGGAATTCCATTAAAACTTTATCTCTATCTTCAGGCTCTACTTTATCTAAACGTGCTATCTCAAAGGTTAACTGCTCTATTTCATCTTCTCTGAGGTGCTTAAATATTTCAGATGATACATCTGATCCTAACGACACCAGAAATATCGCAGCCTTTTGTCTGCCTGTTAGCTGTGACTTCTTTTGCTGTAACATATTCTATCTCCGAATTTTGCCGATATACTGTTCCCAAATCATTACCTATCTGTCTGATTATAGTATATACCCCATTCTTTCAAAAGTCAATACACGCTTTTTAGTATATCGGCCTATGGCTATTAACCAATAACAACATTATTCTTCTGCAAGCCATGTCCTCAACAGCTGCGCCACATCATCCGGTCGTTCACGGGCTAAATTAACGGCATTCTGCTGCAACTCTAACCTTGCCTTTTCTTCTAATGACAATTCAACATCAATTCCTTCTTCTTCAGCAGCACGTAGGGCAGCTTCCCGCATACGCTGCTGCTCTAATGCTAATTGTTCCTCGCGTATACGGCGTCTGCGTGCAAGTTCACGGGATATAGCCCTGAAAAGTATCACGCCTAAAAACAACGCCATTATACCAACCAGCGCTGCCAAAAGCATGCGTTTAAACTGCTCTTTTTTCCTAAATTCCTCACGAGCAATATCCCATTGTTTTGTTCTATCAAACATAATATTTTCAACAGCCACCTGATCACCACGTGCAGCATTAAAATTAATAGCTTTCTTTACAATATTTTCAGCCTGCCGTAGCTCATCCTCGCTCAACGGTAGCTGAACAGGTTTTTTAGCAGGATCAAGATCATAGCTGCCATCAGGGAGACGTGGTAAATCCTGATAACCATCAATAGCTATTGCAACTGATACTGCTGAAATGTCAAAAGGATCTCTCTCTATTTTACGAATAGTTTTATTGATCGCATTATTTTCAACATTTTCTTCTTTATCGTATTGCGAAAATTGGTCATCACTTGCTTTATATCCTGGTGGTTTATTACCTTCCGTTCCAGCAGGACCTTCCGGATTCCAACCATGTCCTTGAAAATGTTCTTTAGTACTCTTTTTTGAAATAGTCAAAGCATCTTTAACCTTTCGTTCAGAATACGGCGTTAGTGGATTATCCTTTTCCATCTCAATAGGAGTATATTCTTCCTGTTCTTCCTGAATTTTATCCCAGTTAAAATCCATGTTAAGCCTTACTATCTGTATACGATCAGAAGAAAAAATCTTTTCCAGTCCCAGACGTATATCCTTTAACATCTGGACACGTGCTTTTTCTTCTATTTTTTTTCTATATTCAAGAAGGGTAAATTCCTCTTTTGCCTTATCAAATTGGTCATCAAAATCCGAGATTATTTTTCCATATTCATCTGTTATAGATACATTTTCCGGCTTTAATTTAGTACCAACTGCTCTTGATACTAAATACTGTATACCTTTGATTTCTTTTTTAGACAGAGTATCATACCCGGGTGCAAGGTAAACTGTAACAGCAGCCGTATAGGCATTTTCTTTTTCTGTAAAAAGCTCATCTTCCGTAATAGCTATTTCAACGTCAGCCTTTTCAATATTTTTTAATGATTCAATGTGACGTTTAATTTCATCCCGCAATGCCCTCATATATTTAACATTCAGCTCTTTATCAGTCTCGGTCCATTTTGATATATCAAAAAGTTTCCAGCCAGGTATCCCTCTTGGTATCATATTCTCCTGTGCAAGACGGGTTAAAATAACTTCACGCTGATTGGGATCTACCAGAATAGTGGTTGTTCCTGATGTTGTATAGTGGAAACCCATTTCTTCCAATTTTTTTGTTACCTGCCCAAATTCATCAGAAGGAAGATCAGAGAATAAAACTATATTTGCTTTCTGTGACGACACCGAGAATAAAACAATAAATGCAATAACAAGAACCCCTGTTACCACACCAATAATAATTTTTTTTGTTGTATCTAATTTAGCATAAATCTCTTTCAATTGTTGAAATATCTTGGTAAATAAATCCATATCTTCTTCCCTCCCACAACTAATTAAATATCATCACCTTGCTCCACAATAACCATGCTTCACATTACAAAATGATTATTATGCATTAACATTATCAACATAGCAGTTGACTGCAAAGTGACATAATACAATTAACATTCACACATAATAAAACATCAGTATTAAAAAGTCAATTAATTTACTAAAATTTGCTACTTTTTTTATTATATTCACAGCAATCACATATTATCTGAGATTAATGAGTTCCCTGTATGCCCTGATCGCTTCATCCCGGACAGCTTTTGTTAAGCTTAATGCAATCTCAGCTTTCTGTTGAGCAATCATCACTGTATGTATGTCTACTGACTCAGGCTCATAAATCATCTGTTGTGTCAAATCTTCTGCATCAACCTGTAAATCATTTACCTTCCCCAATGTTGATTTCAGCGCATCCATAAAAGAACCTGCAACATCATCGTCCTGAATTTTTTCTGGTTTATTGTCATAATGGAGAGGATGCGTTGTCTTCATTGTAAAAATATTTGATTTACTTATAAAATTACTTTCCTGTACCATAATTAACGCTCCCTGAAATTATTCTTGATTCAACAATTTGTCGCTCACCAATACCAAACTGCAGCCATTCCTTTTTTCGTCTGCTTAACGTAATGGGAGTCGATAGTTCATGTGAACAACAAATTTCATTTATATGCCCTTTTTCAAAATACATATCTTAAACTCCTTCCGTAAAAATTATACACCACCCTTGCCAATTTCCAGCGCCTTTGAAAACATGGATTTTGCATTATTAATCATCATGACATTTGCTTCATATGAACGCGATGCAGAGATTAAATCAGTCATCTCCATGACCACATTAACATTTGGCATTTCAACATATCCCTGTTTTGGACCGGTCTTAATTGCATCGGGATGTGCTGGATCATATATCAGTCTGAATTCAGCATTATCTTCTTCAATTTTCACAACTCGCACACCTTTAGGTTCTCCATGATCAATTCTTTTAGGAACAAGTGGCGATTTGTAAAATGGCCTTATATTGACAGGAGCAAATATCACCCGTTTACGTTTAAATGGACCACCCTCCGGGGTACGAGTTGTTGTTGCATTTGCAATATTATTGCTTATAACATCCATGCGCAGGCGCTGTGCAGTCAAGCCTGTTGATGCTATGTTAAAACTATCAAACATACCCATATCAAACCCTCACTAAACAGTTCTCATTACCATCTTTAAAATTTTATAATTTTCATTTAAGCTTGAAATATATGCATTGTATCTCATCTGATTTTTTGCAGCATCAACCATCTCTTTTTCTACATCCACATTGTTCCCATCATTTCTATACGTAGTGGTATAATCTACATTAATTCTTGGTTTTACGCTTTGAATGTTTTTTGGTTCAAAAAAATCAAAATGACGAGGATCCGTTTTCAATGCTTTCACCTTTTGCATGGAATCCTTATTATGTTCTATTGCCCTTTTCAATTCACTTTCAAAATTAACTTCACTTCGCTTAAAATGAGGAACATCAACATTGGCAATATTATTTGCAATAATCTTGCGGCGTATTGATTCAACATCCATTGCCTGTTCTAAAAGATAGTTGGTTTGCATCATTTTACTATATTCAAACATACTCTGGGTTTATCCTCTTGACATTATTTACTATTAGATGTATCGGCATACTATAAAATTCCTTTATTACATTTTTTGTGACATAATATTATTATTTATACAATAACTATTTATGTAATACAATGATTTTGAATATATTCACCATCTATGCACTATTGATATAACTACGTTTTTTATTGAATACATTAACATGTCAGTCACTCTTTTTTAGAGCAGTTTTGAAACTATTTTTATTGACATTATGCCAATTAATTTTTTCATTGTAACATGCATATCAATTGGTTAGTAAAAATTTATTTTATAGCGACTCTATCTTTTCGATATAATAAATAGAGTAGCAGCAATAATAAAATGAAACAACAACTTACATAATGTTATAATGAACTACAAAGATAGAAAAACAAATATACCGGTATTACTGCTCTATAATATAGATCCCTGCTGGGAACTGGCTGAACAGCAATACGCTAGTATGGGTGCTGAAAAACTAACAAATGAATTACAGCATGAAGGTCATCCCGTTATCCATATACCAGTATTTAATAAATCACTATGCGAACTCCTTATAAAATTTAATCATAATAATTATGTTGTATTTAACTGGTGTGAAGAATTGCCCGGTCAAAATCATAGCGAAAGCAAAGTTGCACAAATTCTTGAGGAATACCATTTCACTTTTACAGGTTCTTCTTCAAACGTTATAGCTTTAAGCTGGGATAAGGCTTTAACTAAAAATATTCTTATGTATAAAAACATTCCTACACCTACGGGCTGTATCATAAATGATAATAATCTGGATTCATGGAATAAATTTCCTGCAATTGTTAAACTTGCATTTGAGCACTGTAGCGTTGGCATCAATGAAGATGCTGTAGTAACCAATAAAAATGAGTTGAACCAGCGTTATAACTATATGAAGGAAACCTATACTCAACCCGTGATAGTAGAGGATTTTCTTGACGGTCGTGAATTCCATGTTACAGTATGGGGTAACGGCACAATACAAACTCTTCCTGTAGCAGAATTTGACTTTAGTTCTTTTACAGATATTAAACAACATATCTGCACATATAGTTCTAAATTTGTACCAGGGTCATCTCATTATGAAAATATAAGCGTCACAATCCCTGCTAAACTTAATCAATCGCAACTTGATACATTAAATGCTATAGCCATAGAAGCATATAAAGCATTGGGTTGCAGAGATTATGCACGAATAGATATCCGTGAAAAAAATGATATGTTTTATGTCATAGATGTCAATCCTAATCCTGATTTTAGCCCAGATACTTCCTCAATATATGCAGGTGAAATTGCCGGCATGTCGTATGGTGCAATGGCAAGCTATATTGTAAATTTAGCAGCATTACGACATCCTGTCTTCTCAAAGTATATATACAATTAATAACAATATTGTTTACGGAATGAATTACCCTAACATAGTATTATTTATCAATGACATTCAATTATTTCTCGACTATTTGAAATAATAAATAAAATTTTAATTTACATATAACTATCACTCATGATAAAATATTTTTTATATGTAATTCTATTAAATATTATATTTTGCAACACAACAATTAATTTCATGCTCGCACTGTCAAATGAAAAACTATTCCAGTTTGTTTATTGAAAATAATTACAATAAATTAATATATATCAATTTGCTTCATACTATGCATGGCACTCTGGTATTTTTTCAGAAGAATTATATTGATTTAGCAAATATGCTTTTGTTGACCTACAAAAAAATGAGAAATAATTGCCAGTCAAGAATTGAGAAAATTGCTTGAAGAAATATGTTATGGTTATACTAATATCACAATATTTTTTTCTGCATAGAGTATTGTATGTTGCAATTGCAATGAAGAGGCTGTATAATTATTTTTATTGGATTTTATCACTACGTACTATTTATCATAATGCTAATGAAAGAGTATATTTCTACCATTTATAGAGGATGAAGCAAAAATGTCAGTCTGAGCTATAGTCGAAGTCATCCTGAGCGATAGCGCCTGTGCTAAGCAAATCCAAAGTAATGAATCTTGCTATGATGTGATATTCTGAACAAAGTGAAAATCTTGTAGTTTTATGAAAGAATAGATTCTTCAAGACTGCGTCCATCAGAATGACAATGTGTGGAATGCCATCCTGAAAATTTCAGGTTTTAAAGTTAATTATTTTTATTCCGTGTTAAGCCCAGAATGGTATTGATGGGATAATTTTATATTCGAGGGAGGGGTTATATATGACAGTTAGTTATGATGCAAAGATGGTAATGCAGGCATTTAAAGAACGTTACGGCAAAGATATAAAAGCTGGTGTTACTGTTTCAATTGATGTGTTAAATGATATCCCTCTATCTCAGCGTCATTTGGTACTTGATGAATTAATCAATTCATTAGAATTTGTCGAGATGATTGAGTCAAAATTTCCCGGAAAGCTTTTCCTCACCCATAGAGGCTACCATTTTATACAAAACATTAAAGAAGAATAAGTGCTACTGTTATGGACGCTTTAGTGTCAATGCTCATTGAACTATCCCGTACTTTTTTACAGGATGTATCAGATTTACCGGAGCTATCGAACCTTAATAAAAAGCTTAAGGAAGCGCTTGATTCAGCGATAGCTGATTCAAGTGATTGCAACGAGCTCAATACCGTTCTTCGCAAGTATTACAGTGAAATCATGATGTTGTATTCAAAATATCCACAAAGCATTTTTTTAGATTCGCTTATGCATCGTATTGAAAGTTTATTACAGATTGCAAACACTATTGATGGCAAATTATAATACCAAAGGCTAACTTGTTGAAACAAATTTATAATCAGTAGCAATATCTATTGCCTATTACATTTATGTTTTACGATACCATTATATATTAATGAATGCTTAATCAAAAACAGCGTAAATCAAAAAAATGATTGAATTTTTTTAACACATATACGGTATAGTTATACCATACATTTACGGGGCGTGGCGCAGTCCGGTTAGCGCACTAGACTGGGGGTCTAGGGGCCGCTGGTTCAAATCCAGTCGCCCCGAATTAAGAAAAATTATTCTGATGGAGCATTAGCAACCTGCTAATATTCCTTTTTAACGATGAGATTCTTTGGCTTTGCCTCAGGATGAAGATAATGCTTTATAACCATCCTCGAGCTGCATACTATATTTCTTTTTTCTTGTTTATATAGTTAATAAAAGAGATAGTGGGGTTATAACCAGTTGACATAAATAAAAAGGGATGTTTCTACAACATCCCTTTTTTTGACTTACTATACTATTGTAAAAACTATTTAATTAAATCCTCTACCATCTTAACTACTTTATTAATTTCTTCGCCCCTTACTGCACCTTTGTACACATATTTAACCTTCATGTCTTTACCAATAAACATAACAACCGAAGTATTGTTGCAATCACCCAGATCCCATGCTTTTGCTAAAATTAGATCAGGATCGGTTAAGATAGTGGTATTATACTTTTTGATCTTCCCCTGTATAATTTTTCTGATTAAGAAATTAGGTGCCTTCGAATCTTTAAGATTAGCAATGCCAAACCCTTCATACTTATCTTTAGGGAAGTTTTTTGCTTTCAAGGCATCTGCAAGCGGATCATTAAGATCTGATGCATCTGCATCATTGTAA
>JAKPOE010000431.1 GCA_029548025.1 Spirochaetota bacterium | reverse complement strand
GGGTTACCGAAGCTGCAGCACTCTGGGCAGCGCGTTACTATGGCCGTGGCAATGAAGATCTTGCTGGCAAAAATGCTGTGGAAGCAATGTCAAAGGTTTTTTCAACGGTTTCATTTAAGGGCCATATTATCTGTGGCATTGATAATCCTGATTCATCACTTTGTACTGGCAAAATAATTGGTAATGCTCAGCATCCCGAAGTTGACATCGCTCTTACGCCAATAGATGGGCATGCAACCTTAGCTCAGGGTGGCTATAACACCATCTCCGTTATTGCACTTGCTGAATATGGCTCAATGCTCAATGCCCCGCCCATATATATGGAAAAGATAGCAGTTGGTAAAGATGCACGAGGTGTTATTGATATAACACAATCACCAGAGGTTAATATTAAACGTGTTGCACGCGCCAAGGGAAAATATATCGACGATATAACGGTCTGCATTCTTGACAGAGCACGTCACGAAGAATTGGTTAGCCGTATACGGGCATTAGGCGCTCGTATCAAATTAATTAAGGATGGTGATATTTCCGGTGCTGTTGCTACTGCACTTGATGACAGTCCCATTGATATGCTCATGGGAGTTGGCGGTGCCCGTGAAGGTATTTTATCGGCAGCAGCGCTTAAATGTCTGGACGGCGATATGCAGGCGCGTTTTATTTACCGTGACGAAAAGGATAAAGAACTGGTGCGCAACATGGGGATTACCGATATTGATAAAATTTATACCCTCTCAGATCTGGCTAAAGGCGAAAATATTATGTTCTCGGCAACGGGAATCTCAGA
Organism: Spirochaetota bacterium; assembly: GCA_029548025.1. The sequence goes on along the minus strand of JAKPOE010000431.1, from coordinate 5,866 downwards.
TGGTGAACTGTTGCCCGGGGTCAGATTTATGGCAGGGGGAGCAAAAACTCATTCTATTGTAATGCGCTATAAAACACATACCATACGATATATCACCGCAATACACCGCTTTGATTACAAACCGGTATATTGATTTATTGAGTTATTCATACAGTGATGCAGCACCTTTTCTTAACAATGACAGGCATAACTGTATGAACATGGCAACCATGCAGGAGTAGAGTTATGGAAATTGTATCATATATTCTTAACAACACTACAATGTTTGTTATCATTGCTGGTCTATTAATTGCATGCGCAGGATTTTTGTTACTAAGGCTACGAATTGTGTCGATAGTTTGCATAATACTGGCGGCTTTGATTATTTATGTACTGCTGTACAAAACATCACCAATCCCGACACAACCCACTGAAACAAGGGAGATTGACAGGATTGATAAACTATAAAATTTTATTGTTAAAATGAATACAATATTGTATATTATATTTTGTACTTACGATTGGAGAAGACTATGAAGCTGCATGTTGTTACATCAAACAATGTTGATAATCTTTTATCGGACAATGTTATAACCCTGCCGCCATCAGGTATCCGTGAATTTTTTGACATTGTATATAATACCCCTGACTGTATATCACTGGGAGTTGGCGAACCCGACTTTGTTACTCCATGGCGCATATCTGATGCAGGTATTTATGCTATTAAAGATGGCAATACTCACTATACCTCAAATAAGGGACTTCAAGAGCTGCGGCAACACATAGCAGCTATCATCAGCAAAAAACACAATGTACTATATGATCCCGAAACTCAGATTCTTGTAACTAATGGTGTCAGCGAAGGGCTTGATATCGCTTTGCGCAGTATCATCAATCCCGGTGATGAGGTCATCTACTTTGAGCCATGCTATGTTTCCTATTCTGCAACCATCAAATTAGCGTATGGGAAAGCTGTTGCAATACCAACTCATTTTGACAACGGATTTGCTATTGATATTGACCAATTACAAAAAACTATCACCCATAAAACAAAAGCTATCATGCTTAATTATCCTGCTAACCCAACTGGTGCTTCCATTGACAAACAAACATTGGAAGCAATAGCTTCAATTGCCATACACCATAATCTCATTGTCATTGCTGACGAGATTTATGATGAAATTACCTATAATGGAAATCATTTTTCAATTATTTCAATACCGGGCATGCCTGAGCGCACCATTTACCTCAATGGATTTTCAAAAGCCTATGCCATGACAGGCTGGCGACTGGGGTATGCATGTGGCTCGGAAAGTATTATTTCTGCAATGAATAAAATCCATCAGTATACTGCATTGTGCGCTCCATCAATTGCACAGTATGCTGCTATTGAAGCAATTACCCATGGACAGCGTGACGTTGCAACAATGCGTTCGCACTATGTTAAACGGCGTAATTTTATATCATCACGGTTACAAGAAATCGGACTGCCATGTTATCCTCCCCGAGGTGCATTTTATGTTTTTCCCAGCATAGCAAAGACAGGGTTATCCTCGCGTGAATTTGCTGTACGACTTTTAAAAAGCCACAAGGTTGCAGTAGTTCCCGGCACAGCGTTTGGGTCATGGTATGACAATCACATACGATGTTCATACGCCACATCTATTGAGCAACTGAAGGAGGCAATAGACAGGATCGAGGATTTTGTGAATAGATTGTAAACGATCAAAAATCCTTATTTTTTAGCGATAGTTATCATATAATTAAAAAATTCTTGCCATTATCTCCTCTACATAGTGCAATTGCAAACAATTGCTGCTGAAATACGTTTAGCATGATGATAGGTAAGAGAAATCAGCAAACTGTTATTCAAAAGCGATAGCACCTGTTATCCTGAGCGTTAGGCAAAGAATCTTGCTGTGACATGTCATTCTGAACAAAGTGAAGAATCTCGTCGTTAAAAGCATAGATTCTTCGGTCACTAACGCTCCCTCATAATGACAATGGTGCGAAAACTCCCCTCGCCTTATAAAGGAGGTGGAGCAGAGAGTGAGGATAATAATTCCATTTTCGGAGGATAATGTATGAAGTATGTATACTGTATTGGTATAGTGATAATAAGCATGTGTATGGTTTTGCCAGTATATGCTGATGATTTAGGTATTGGCATTTCAGCATGGTATGCCGATTGGGAGATGGACAACAGTAGCAATCCCAAAAAGACCATGGACCCTGTTTTATGTATTGGCCCTTCACTTTCGTATCAATTTTCAGAAACTTTAAGTGTAACTCTTGTAGCCCTCTTTACTCCCAAAAAGTATGAAATGCCTGATGAAGGGTCAGAAGATTCAAAACTCAGGCGTTACGATTCTGATTTAGCGCTCAATTATCAATTAAACCGCTATATTAAACTATTTGCTGGAGCTAAATATTTAGGATTTACCTTTGAAAACGGTAAGCACCATGGAGCAGGTCCGGGCATGGGTATTGGCTTTACCATCCCCATCGTCTATAATTTCTATTTTTTAGGCAATGCATCCGGTTTATATCTCTATGGCAATCACAACGATAATTCTAATGATACAAATTATAATGAATATGGTTATAATCTTGCCGGGCAGTTAGCCTACTACTTTCCATCCATTGGTTTAACAACATCATTAGGATACCGCTATCAATATATCAAATCTGACTATAATACCAATAATATGGCTGATGACGAGCATACTTTTAAGGGATTTACCTGCCTGGTGGTTAAATCATTTCATTTATAAAAGCAGACATTGTTTGTAGACATATCATTTTATTTTTATACTGCCTTTATTAATTTTCTGTTGAAATAAAAAAATAGTCGTTTTTAAATTGTGATGGAATATATCTTTGTATTCATTATGATGACATTATGCAGGGGCGAATTGTGATGCACCCAAAACGCAGCAGCATGTGTTTCTGGATATGAGCCGATATCCTTAATCATTTGATTGGTAATAATTTTTGTGATACACTGGTTTTTATCCTGATTGGTTTTATTTTAATAATATCTTGCAGGATAATTCATGATATGCAGAATAGTTGTTAAAAAGCATTTCACTGTATGCATACAAATTTACTCCATGCTCCAGATTATAGGAAAGCATTGCATTGACCAAGGGGAACTCTATGAAGATACACTATCCTGGCTATGAAACCGTTATTAACAATGTATATGATTCCGGGAATGAACATGTATTTGCTTACTGGGATACATTAAATCCTGATCAGAAAAAACACCTTTTAGAGGAACTATCGACCATACATTTTGAAACCCTGCAACAACTATTTGAACTTACAAAAAGAAACCTGCCTCCATTGGATTTTAAACCAGCGCCGTATACGCCTTTGCCAGAAACCGATGAAGAAAAAAAAGAATTTGAAAAAGCAAAACAAATTGGGATTGCAACCATTAAGGCAGGCAAGGTGGCTGCATTTGTGGTAGCTGGTGGGCAGGGAAGCCGCTTGGGATTTGAAGGCCCAAAGGGGATGTTTCCAATAGGACCTGTAAGCAAAAAATCATTGTTTCAGATCCATGCAGAAAAAATAAGGGCGTATGAAATAAAGTATAATGTTACCATACCATGGTGCATCATGACCTCAGAAGCCAATCATGATGCAACAGTAGCATATTTTGAACAAAGCAATTTTTTTAATCTCAACAAAGAAAAAGTCTTCCTCTTTAAGCAAAACATGATTCCTTCACTGGATGAAAATGGAAAGCTTATACTGGAATCGCCCTGCTCTATTTTTAGAAATCCTGACGGGCATGGTGGAAGTTTAACAGCGTTATATCAGTCGGGCACACTTGATACATTGCAGGCATTAACCATAGAAATACTTTCATACTTTCAGGTGGACAACCCACTGGTTAACATTATTGATCCTGTATTTATTGGATTCCATAGAATGCATAGTGCTGAAGTTTCAAGTAAAGCTCTGGTAAAGGCATATCCTGAAGAAAAGATTGGAGTGTTTGTACAATTTTCAAATAACAGGATTGGAGTTGTAGAATATTCGGACCTGCCGCCGGAGAAGCAATATGAAAAAGATGAGCAGGGACAACTGCGTTATGCAGCAGGAAGCATTGCAATACATCTTTTTAATACACAGTTCATTGCATCTGTTACTGGCAGCAATGTAACGCTGCCATTCCATGTAGCAAAAAAATCAATACCCAAATATACTGATAAAGGTATTCAACACATTACCGGTTATAAGTTTGAAAAATTTGTCTTCGATGCACTTCCGTTAACACAGCATAATTTCATCCTGGAGACAAAACGTGAGGAAGAGTTTGCACCGGTTAAAAATAAAACAGGCGTTGATTCAGTTGAATCGGCACAGGAACTTATGATACATTTACATAAACGATGGTTAACACAAAAAGGTATTGCTATCCCCACTATGCTTAAAAAAATAGAACTATCGCCACTGTTTGCTGTTGAAAAAGACGATATCCCACAATCTTTGATAATCCCTGATAAGGAAGAGGTTTATATAGAATGAAACAATACATTGAAAAAGTTAATACGCTTATTGAGTCATTCCCCTATATTAAAGAGTTTTATGGTAAAACCATTGTTATAAAATATGGTGGTCATGCCATGGAAACCCTTGAAGGTAAGCGTTCATTTGCGCTGGACATGGTACTTTTGAAATATGTTGGCATTAATCCTGTTATAGTTCATGGCGGCGGACCTCAGATTAACACACTGTTGGAGCAGGTAGGAGTACAGAGCGCGTTTGTAGGAGGTATGCGTGTTACCGATGCTTCAACCATGGAAATTGTTGAAATGGTTTTAGTTGGAAAAGTTAATAAAGAGATAGTTAATTGTATTAATCTGGCTGGTGGCAGAGCTGTTGGTTTATCCGGAAAAGATGGCAATCTCCTTATTGCTGAAAAAATTTATCACACTGCCAATGGTGAAAAGAAGGATATTGGGCAGGTTGGAACAATAACAAAAGTAAATCCTCTTATCATTGAAACATTGGACAGGGAAAAATTTATCCCCGTCATAGCCCCTATTGGCTGTGATAATAATGGTATAACCTATAACATTAATGCTGACATAGCTGCTGGCAAGCTGGCAGAGGCTTTAAAGGCAGAAAAATTAATCCTTTTAACAGATGTCGAAGGTGTAAAAATTGATGGCAAACTTATTTCAACATTGCGTAAGGATGAAGTTGATAATCTCATTATCAGTAACAAAATTAGCGGAGGTATGATACCCAAAGTTAATTGTTGTCTTGGTGCGCTCAAAGAAGGCGTTGGCAAAACGCATATCATTGATGGTAGGGTGGAACATGCAGTATTACTGGAAATCTTTACTGATGCAGGTATTGGCACTGAAATAGTGTGATATATAGGCAGCCTTAAAACATCCCATTAGCTGCCTATATATCAGTACTATGGTATAATAAACAATAAATTTACTTTTTATAAAGCTCCTGTATCTCTTTTTCAAAATTTTTCAGAACTACATTGCGCTTAACCTTAAGTGTTGGGGTCATCTCCCCGTTTGATTCACTAAATTTTCTGTTCACTATTACATATTTTTTAATTCTTTCATATTCTTCCAATTCTTTATTGGCTTGCTGTATGTCTTCATCTACCAGTTTGCGCAACAGTTCATTCTGAATAAAATCATCTCCAACGGCAACACATGTGCGTGTTGCACCCTCTTCAAAAAACACCAATTTAGATTGGTCGTATGGGATACCTTCCTTTTTAAACAGTTCAATGAAAACGTCATATTTTGGAACAACAAGTGCGCCAACATACGGTTTATCGTCAGCTATAGGGAATACAATATCCACATATCGAGATACTGAAAATAAGCTTTCAATCTTTGCC
>JAKPOE010000408.1 GCA_029548025.1 Spirochaetota bacterium | reverse complement strand
TGGTATAATCTCCCCAACAACCGATGCAACAGGTTCTTCATTCCCCATCACCGACACTTCAAATTCACGGCAGTCAATAGCCTTTTCAACTATTACCTTGGTATCATATTGAAAAGCAAGCGATAGTGACTCTTCAATCATACCTTTGCTGGTAACTTTTGATATACCAACTGATGAACCAGCATTTGCAGGTTTTATAAATACGGGTAACATCCTCTCAACCATCCTCAGTATTGTTTGTTTATTGTGAGGATTCATTTCATTGATGCGGATTGTTTTAAAAGGAACTATCGCAAATCCCTTTGCATTCATTAACACTCTTTTTGCAATATCCTTATCCATGCCAACAGCAGAACCCAATACACCCGGTCCAACATATGGCACATCAACCATCTCCAGAAGTCCCTGCAAGGTGCCATCCTCACCATATGTTCCATGCACTATGGGGAAAACAACATCAACAATGACCTCTTCCCCGGTTACCCTTTCTAAAAGATGAAGCGAACCATCACTTGAGCTTGTATCAATTGCCCAGCTACCGTGTTCATGGATTGCAAGCACGTTGCCAAATGAGGGATGATTTTCAATGTGTATGGCATTTTGTACATACCAGCGTCCATCACGGGTAATGCCTATACATACCACCTCATATTTTTTACTGGCAACCTCAGCAATGGATGCTGCAGAACACCGTGACACATCATGTTCGCCACTTTTGCCACCATAGATGATGCCAAGCCGTAACTTCTTTGTTACTGCTTTCTTTTTGTTGATTTGAGCTATGCCTTCTTTATTATTCATTGCCTTCAATAAATTCTTTATGAATAGCTTTCACCGCTAATTCGGTATACATTGAATCTATAACACATGATATGCCAATCTCTGAAGTTGATATCATCTCAATGTTAATATTATGTTTTGCGAGAACGTCAAACATGCGCCCTGCCACACCCCATGACGACAGCATCCCAACACCAACTGCGCTCACTATTGCAATATTTTCCTTATAATCAATGCTGGTTGCACCCATTGTTGCTTTTAATCCTTCACATATTGTTAATGCCTTTTTAAGATCATTTTTTAATACCGTAAACGAGATAGATGCCTTACCATCTTTCCCTGTTGACTGCACTATCATGTTGACATATACCTTTTGTTTACCCAATTCACCAAACAGCATGGAAGCAACGCCTGGCCTGTCGGGGA
>JAKPOE010000310.1 GCA_029548025.1 Spirochaetota bacterium | reverse complement strand
TGGAAACCTACAGTGCTAATAGTTATCATTGTCATATAAAAAGCATCAAATGGTTTCATGTTTTCAAAAATATAATAACCAGTTGTTCCAAAACCAATAGTACATAGAAGGAGAACAAATGCAACACGTAATTTCTGAAACTCCATAATACCCTTCTATACAATAAATTCATTATCAATGCAATCATATATCAATATCGTATTATAGAATGTAAATAATTTTTAAAATTAAAAATTTTATTTGATTTTTTTTATATAAATTTAAGATAATGAAAAATTATTATTCTTCTTTAATATTTATTACTATATACATTATATAAGGGGTTTGGGAGCTATATTTTCATTATCTGTCTTAACGCACACTAAAGGTAAAAGCTGCTTTTTTAAATTATTCATAAGATGGAAAGCAGTTCTTTGTAGTACCTATATAATAATGTACATGTAGTAATTAAAACTTTTAAAAAAGTGAGGTGAGATTATGGCAACATATCAACATAGTACCGGTACATTTATTGGTAAAGGAGGTATTGAAATCTTTTTTCAGCAATGGGAAGTTGCTAACCCTAAAGCAGTTTTAATCATTATTCATGGGCTCGGAGAGCATAGCGGCCGATATGGTAACCTTATTGATGCCCTTCAGAATAAAGGGATTGCAATCTTTGGTTTAGACCACAGAGGCTTTGGCCGCAGTGGGGGTAAACGAGGACATACTGACAGTTTTATGGATTATATATACGATATAAAAATTTTTGTAAACATGGTAAAAGATAAATATCCTGACAAACCTGTTATTATGTTAGGCCATTCAATGGGTGGTGTTCTTGCTATTAAATACGCGCTGACACATGCTGAGGATCTGGATGCACTAATTTTATCATCCCCTGGATTGGTTCCAACAATTAAAGTACCGGCATGGAAAGAAAAACTGGCAATATTTTTGTCAAAAAGGATTCCCTCATTTACCATGCCATCCGGGTTGGACGCTTCAACTATCTCCCGTGACAAGGAGGTGGTTAAAAAATACATGGAAGATCCGCTTGTTCATGATAAAGTAACTCCTCGTTTTTATGTTGAGATGATGAAAACCATTGAAGAATGTATAAATAGATGCAGTGAAATAAAAATGCCACTTTTACTATTTCAGGGAACTGCGGATGCCCTTGTTAAAGATGAGGCAAGCAAAATAGTTTACCAAAAAGCCAGCTCCAGGGATAAAACACTGAAGCTTTTTGAAGGATTATATCATGAAACTATGAATGAACTGGAGGCAGATCGTAAAAAAGTATTAAAGGTTGTAACTGATTGGATTGTATCGCACTCAAAAAAAACCTCTGGAGTAAAGCATGCAGCAGCACCAAAAACTAAAGCAAAAGCTGCAGCAAAGAAATCAAAAGCACCTCAAAAAAAAGTATCCAGAAGTAATGTCAAATCAAAATCCAAAAAGAAATAAACATGCTATATTAAAATGAAAAGAACAATACTTAGTAATGTTAACCAATAGCATAAATAAAGCCGGGTGGGAGTGCCCGGCTTTATTTATAGTGGTGTTACGATGCTATCTCAGATTTATTTATTTTAAAAGCTGTAATACTGTTTGCGATTTTGTATTTGCCTGCGCCAGCATTGCAGTAGCTGCCTGAGTAAGAATCTGGTTCTTGGTAAATTCTGACATCTGCTCGGCCATATCAGTATCTCGTATGCGGCTTTCTGATGCCTGGATATTTTCATATGCATTCATCAAGCCCTTGGCAGCATGTTCTAACCGGTTGTAATAAGCACCAAGATCAGCTCGTTGCTTTGAAATTTGCCTCAGTGCCTCATCAGCTAATCCAATAACAGCATTAGCTTTACCAGGTGTTGAAATCGATATAAATGTCAGGGTAACAGCATTTCGTAAACCCAATGCAGCAGTTGTCATTGTTTCAATAAATACCCTTTCCCTCTGATGCATATTAGGTCCCATATGAAACCACATGGATGCTGAAGGATGAAGCCGTGCAAATGCACCAGTTAAAAGTTTCATCTTATTAAATTCAGCTTGAGAAGCAATACGATCGATTTCATCAACCAATTCTGAAACTTCAACCTGAATCTGCTGTCTGTCTTCCGGTGTGTAAATACCGTTTGCTGACTGTACCGCTAACACTCTTACACGCTGTAGTATGTCATGAACTTCCTGCAAATACCCTTCTGCTGTCTGAATCATCGACATACCATCTTCTGTGTTACGTTCAGCCTGCCGTAAACCCTGAATCTGTGAACGCATTTTTTCGGACACAGCTAACCCTGATGCATCATCACCGGCTTTATTGATGCGCATCCCTGAAGAAAGCTTTTCCATGTCCTTGGTTATTGCCCAATCGTGGAATTTCAACGTTCGGTGGGCAAAAATTGCGCTGATGTTGTGGTTTATAATCATTGTATCCTCCTTGAACAATATACTATCATCCGTGATAGCATTAACTATATAAATAGTTCATTCCAAGATTCGTCTTATTTCAGAAAACTGGTGAGGCTGGTTAACTTAACTTAATGGCATTTATTTACGTTTATCATAAAATATG